>NZ_JAPWHT010000283.1:0-13545 GCF_027270795.1 Streptomyces sp. ActVer | reverse complement strand
GCCACCGCGCGCAGCCAGCGCCCGGCCGCAGCGGCGTCCGTCACGGGTGCCGCGGCCCGCAAACGGCGGGCGACCCGCCCGGCCTGGAGGTGACGCAGGACGAACTCGTAACGCTCAGGGTGGAGTTGGATGTAGTCGGCGATCCGCGCGGCGTCGGCGGTGAGGGCGTCCGCGGTGGCGGCCGACAGCACCAGGCACGCGGGTATCTCGCCGGTCGCCACCGGTCCGGGCGCGGTGTCCTGCTCCACGATGACGTGGGCGTTGGTGCCGCCGATCCCGAAACTGCTGACCGCGGCCACCCGTTCGCGTCCCCCGGGCCAGGGCGTGGCCTCGGACGGGACGTAGAAGGGAGTGGGATCGGGGCCGATCTCGGGGTTGAAGGCACGGAAGTTGAGGTTGGGCGGGAGCGTCCCGTGGTGCACGGAGAGGACCGCGCGTATGAGGCCCACCAAACCGGCGGCCGCGCCCATGTGGCCGAGTTGGCTCTTGACGGAGCTCAGAGCACAGCGGCCGGACTCGCTCACGTCGAACGCCTGCCGGAGCGCTCCCACTTCGATCGGGTCGCCCAGCCGGGTGCCGGTGCCGTGTGCCTCCACATAGCCGAGGTCGGCGCCCACGCGTCCGGCGCGGGACAGGGCGGTGCGGATCACCTCCCGCTGTCCGGCGAGGGACGGCGCGGTGTAACTCATCTTCGCCGCACCGTCGTTGTTGATCGCGGAGCCTGTGACGAGTGCGTAGACGGTGTCGCCGTCGTGCCGTGCCCGCCGCAGCGTCTTGAGGACCACGACGCCGACGCCGCTCGCGCCGACCGTGCCGGTGGCGTCGTCGCTGAAGGGCCGGCAGTCGCCGTCCGCGGAGAAGATGTGCTGCGGGCGGTAGTGGTAGCCGCCGGTCAGCCCGGGGTCGATGAGTACTCCTGCGGCGAGCATCACGTCGGCCTCGCCCTGCCGGAGCAGACCGGCGGCGAGGTGCACGGCGACCAGAGAGCTGGAGCAGGCCGTCTGGGCGCTGAAGACGGGGCCGGTCAGCCCGAGGTGGTACGCCACCTTGGTGGCCAGGAAGTCCTTCTCGTGGTGGAGGGCGAGCTGGAAGCCGTCCGGCAGCCGGTCGGGGTCCGCCTCGCGCAGCAGGGACTGGAAGTAGGTGTTCTCCCCGGCGCCGGCCACCAGGCCCACCCGGGTGGCCGAGGTGTCCGCCACTCCGGCGTGCGCAAGGGCCTGTACGCCGGCCATCAGCAGGTGACGCTGTTGGGGGTCCATCAGACGTGCTTCTTGGGGGCTGATGCCGAAGTGGCCCGGGTCGAAGTCGAGCATGCCGTCGAGCGTGCTGTGCGCGCCGACGACTCCTTCCGGCGCGTCGATACGGCGGATTCCGGTGCCGCCGGAAACCACCAGATTCCAGAAGGCGGCCAGGTCCGGGGCGCCGGGCACGCGTACCGCCATGCCGACGACCGCGATCGGCTCGCCGGGTTCGGGGGTCTCGTCGTGCTCCGCGGCCGAGGGGGTGAGCGGTCGCGGAGCGGTGAGGTGGCGGGCCAGGGAGCGGACGGTGACGTGCTCGAACAGATCCGCGACGCTGAAGCGCAGACCGAGTGCCGTGGTGCAGCGCAGGTGGAAGCGCATCAGGGCGAGACTGGAGGCACCCGCCTCGAAGAAGGTCTGGTCCGGCGCGATCACCGACCCGGTGACTTCCTCGAAGGCGGCGGTGAGGCGCTCCTCCTCGGCCGACAGGCCCGTGCGGGTGAGCGCGGAACGACGTATCTCTTCACCCGGTGCCCGGATGGCCGACTGCCGGTCCAGCTTGCCGCTGGGGGTGCGGGGGAGTCTCTCCAGCCTGCGGAAGCGGTCCACGCGTGCGTAGGAGGGGAGAAGGGCGGACAGATGCGCGGTCAGCTCGTCGGCGGACGGCGTCTCGCCACGGATCTCCAGTCCGGCCGTCAGCCGGTCTCCGTCACGCGTGACGACGGCGTTGACCACCGCCGGATGGCGCAGCAGGGCCGCCTCGACGGAGCCGAGTTCGAGCCGGTGCCCGCTCAGTTTGATCTGCTGGTCGTCGCGGCCCGCGTAGTGCAGCAGGCCCTCGCGGTCGAAGAACGCCCGGTCACCGCTGCGGTAGAACAGGCCCGCGCCCGGGAGTTCGACGAAGCGGGTGTCGTCCGGTGCGGGTTCGTCGAGGTAGCAGCGGGTGGTCATGCTGCCGCCGATCAGCAGCTCGCCGGTGCGCCCGGCCGGGACCGGGTCGCCCTGGGCGTCCACCACCCGCAGGTCGGCGCCGGCCACCGGGCGTCCGATGGCGGGCCGCTCGGGCCACTGCCCAGGATCTCCCTCCAGGCACAGGGCGCTCACCACATGGGTCTCGGTCGGCCCGTAGTGGTTGAACAGACGCGCGCCGGGGAGTCCGGCGAACCAGCGCCGGATGCTGTCCGTGCACACCAACTGCTCCCCCGCGGTGACCACTTCGCGCAGCCGGGAGGGATACCTGTTCAGGCGGACGGCGTACTCGGCGAGCAGGTGCAGGGCCACATAGGGCATGAAGATCCGCTCGGCGCCCGCGGAGTCCAGCCGGTCCAGGAGCGCGGGCACGTCCTGACGCCACTCGGGACGAATGAGGTGGAGGGTGCCGCCCGTGCACAGGGTCCCGAAGATCTCCTGGAAGGACACGTCGAACGCCAGCATCGAGAACTGCTGGGTGGCCGCGGGGGCGGGCAGGCCGCCGGGACCGGTCTGCCACCTGATCAGGTCGCACAGGGTGCGGTCGTGGATCTGCACGCCCTTGGGGACGCCGGTGGAGCCGGAGGTGAACAGGGTGTACAGGGGGCGGGCGCCGTGGTGTGTCGGCACGTCGTCCGGGCGTCGGCCGTAGGGCTGTCCGTCGTACGGCTCGCTCGTGCTGTCGCTCTTCGGGGGTGGTACGACGAGGTGGCGCAGCACACCGTCCGGGAGCAGCGTGTCGAGTGTCGTCGAGCTGTCCTGCGTGGCCAGGACGCACAGCGGGTCGATCTGTTCCAGGACGCGGCGCAGCACGTCGGCCGGGTAGGAGGGGTCGAGGGGTACGGCGGTGACGTTCAGCCGTGCCAGCGCCAGCAGTGCCACCACGTGCTCGACGGACGGATCCAGGTACAGGGCCGCCCGGCAGGGGCTGCCGTCGGCCGGGATCGGGTAGCGGTCGGCCAGTTCCGTGGCGAGTGCCACGGCCCGGGTGTCGAGGGCCGCGTAGCTCAGGGTGACGCCGTCGGCCGTGACGACGTCCGCGGCGTCCGGAGCGCGGGCGACCTGCCGGCCGAAGCCCTCGGCGATCGTGGTGAAGCCGGGTTCCGGGGCGGGTCCGCGCCCGTGCTCCGGAAGGGAGCGCCGGTACGGCAGGACCAGCTCCCGGGCGGTGGAGCGGCCACCGGCCGCGAGCGCGTCCACGCCCCGCCGCAGCAGCTCCGCCATCGCCTCGACGTCCTCGCCGGTGAACCGGTCCTCGGCGTACTCCCACAGCACGTCGAGTCCGTCCGCGTGCTCGACGACGGAGACCGTCATCGGGCACTTGGCCTCCGGCGCCGCCCACCACAGGGGGCGCTGGGCGCAGCCGGGCAGCCGCAGCGCACCGAAGTCGGTGTTCTCCAGGACGAACAGAAAGTCGAACGGCGTGCTGTCGCCGACGCCCTCCCAGCCGGTCAGGACGTCCGTGAGTGCCACGTCCTGGTATCCCAGTACCCGCCCTGTGTCGGTCCCGGTGCGGGCGAGGTGCGAGCGCAGGTCCTCACCGGGCGCGACGGTCAGGGGCAGCAGCACGGTGTTCGCCATCATGCCCGTGCTGTTCTCGAACTCGCGCACCGGGCGGCCCGCGACCGGGGCGGCCACGCGCGGGCGGACCAGGCCGGTCACGCCGTACAGACACCAGGAGAACACGCTGAGCAGGACCTGGAACCGGGTCAGTCCGAACTCGGCGCACAGCTGGTCCACTTGGGACCGCCGAACGACGTCGAGCGACGTGTGCAGCAGGTGCGCCCGCGGTGCCGGACCCGCGTCCTGGGCGGGCAGCGGATCCAGCGGCTCCAGGGGCTCCTCCAAACCCCGGTAGAACGCGAGGAGTTCATCGCGCTGCGTCTGGTAGGCCGGGCTCGCGAACCGGTCGCTCTGCCAGACGGCGAAGTCCAGCGGCGTCGGAGCGGGTTCCTCGGTCGGGCCGCTTTCGGCGTAGGCGGCCGACAGGTCGTGCAGCAGGATGCTCAACGACCAGCCGTCCACGGCGATGTGGTGCAGGTGGAGCAAGAGCGTGCCGCCGTCGTCACGCGGCAGCCAGCAGGCCCGGAGCATGCGGGGGACGGCGAGGTCGAAGGGCTCGGCGAAGAAGGTGTCGGCGAAGGTCTGCGCTTCTTCCTCGTCCCAGGCGTGCCGGGGGCCCGGTTCGCGCCAGGGGTCGTACGGCTCGCCGACGGTCTGCTCCAGGCCGTCCGGCCCGAGTCCGAAGCCCGTCCGGAGCGCCTCGTGGCGTGTCACCAGGCCGCGCAATGCTCGCCGGAGGCCGGCGGTGTCGACGGGTCCGTCCACGCGGAAGGCCTGGTTGACGGAGTAGGCCCGGGAGCCGGGGGTGCGGCGCTGCAGCAGCCACAGCCGCTGCTGTTCGCTGGTGGCGGGCGCCGAGCGGGTACCGGAGACCACCGGGGCCGGCAAGGCACTCGCATCGCCGGGACGGACCGTGGCGACCGTCCGGGCGACGGCGGCCAGGTCGCCGTGCAGGACGGCCGCCTGGGACAGCTCGCGGCCCCATCGCTGTCGTACGGCGAAGCAGAACCGGAGCGCCTTCAACGAGTCACCGCCGCTGGCGATCCACCGGTCGCCGAGCCCGAGGCCGGTGGTGCCGAGTATCTCCTCGGCCAGTTCGACGACCCGGCGCTCCGTCTCCGTCATGGCCGGTCCCTCGGTGCCGGGGGAGGCGGGCCGCCAGGGCCGGTCGGCCTGCCGCAGCAGGGCTGCCTCGTCGATCTTGCCGTTGGCGTTGAGCGGCAGTTCGGCCACGAGATGGATCTGGTGGGGGCGCATGTAGGCGGGCAGGTGGGCCGTCAGATGGCTGTCGAACTCCTCGTAGGACAGTTCCTGACGGAGGACGACGAACGCCAGCAGTTCGTTGGGCCCCTCCTGGCCCGCGCGGCGTGTGCACACGTGAGCCCGTTGGACCGCCGGGTGGGTGAGAACGCGCCGTTCCACCTCGCCGGGCTCGATCCTGAAGCCACGGACCTTGACCTGGCGGTCGGTTCGGCCGACGTACTCCACCAAGCCCTCGTCATCCACCCGTACGAGGTCACCGGTGCGGTAGTACCGTTCCGCACCGCCGTCCAGCCATGCCAGCCGCACGAAGCGCCGCTCGGTCTCCTCGGGGAGGTTGCGGTATCCGGCGGCGAGCCCGGCTCCGCTCAGCAGGAGTTCGGCGACCTCACCGGGTGCGGCGACCCGCTCCTGGCCCGGCACGACCAGGACGGCACCGGTCTGCGGCAAGGGGCGGCCGATCGGCACCACGGCCCCGTCGAAGTCCCGGGGGATCGGATGGCACAGGGCGAAGGTGCTGGCCTCCGTCGGTCCGTAGACGTTGAGCAGCCGGGTGCCGCTGCCGGGGTTGTCGCGGTACCAGCGGCGTATCGTCCGGGCGTCGAGCTGCTCACCGCCCACCAGCACCTCGCCGGCCGCGGCGAAGCAGTCGGGTACGGCCGTGACCACCGCGTTGAACAGCGCGGCGGTGACGAAGAGGGTGTCCACCCTCTCGTGCCGCAGCACCGCGGCGAGCCGCTCGGGAGTCCGTACGTCCCCGTCGCTCAGGATGACGCAGCTGCCACCGGTGAGCAGGGGCACCCAGACTTCGAAACTCAGCGCGTCGAACGCCGGATTGGCCAGGCAGGCATAGCGCAGACCGGGCTCGGTGCGGATGTAGCCGGGCTGTGCCAGTCTCCGGATCCCGGAGTCACGGACCTCGACTCCCTTGGGCTGTCCCGTCGTTCCGGAGGTGTAGAACAGGAAGGACACCTCGCCGGGGGCAGACGGTGCCTCCACGGCGGCGACGGCGGTCACGGCAGCTGCGGCGTCCGGGAGTTCGGGCAGAAGGGTGTCCGCGGCGAGCGCCTTCACGGGCTGCGGGAGCCCGGTGACGCTCTCGGGCGTCTCGTGCACATGGTCGTGCACCAGGGCGACCGCGGCGGAGTCCCGGAGGATGAAGTGACGGCGTTCCGCGGGGCTCTGTGTGTCGAGGGGCACGACCTGCGCCCCCAGCCGCAGAATGCCCAGCATCACGCAGACCAGCCGCCACGACCGCGGCAGTGCCACCGCCACGGCCTGCCCCGCGGTGACGCCCAGGCGCTCCAGCTCCTGGGCTACGGCGGCGGCCGCCACATTCAACGTCGCGTAGTCGAGGCCGACTTCGCCGTCGACGACGGCTAAGGCGTGTGGTGTGCGAAGAGCCCGGCGGTGAATCTCAAGGGCTATCCCGGCCGGGGCGCCCACGTCTTCGGTCACGTCGGTGGGGGATGCTTCGACGTGCGGTTTCATCGTGCCTCCGACGTGCCGGAAGGTGTGGTGCGCTCCGTCTCGCCCTGGCCGGGGTCGGAGGTCAGCCGGTGCAGTTCGGCGGTGGGGACGGCGGCGACGCGGGGCAGTTCGTCGCTCTCCAGCATGTCCCAGTGGCCGCAGGCGACCGGCTCGACAACGAACTCGCCGCCGACGCGATGCCGCCAGAACGCGCGTAGACGAGCGGCAGCGGTTTCGGCGTCCGCTTCCTCGTCCTCCACGGCCGTCGCCTGCATCAGCACGACACGGGCGGGCGATCGGGGTACGGCGTAGTCGCGCCCCGTCTCGCGGTGGTGGTTGTAGACGTTCAGGTACCGGGCCACCTGGTCGTCGTCGATACCCGGGTACATGCCGTTGAAGCGCACCAGCTTCTCCCGGAACTCCGCCATGCCGACCGGCGCGATCGCGGCGCGCTGCTCGTCGTCCTGGGCGCCGTGGGTGTCGAGGAGGACCACGCTCACCTTCTCGTGTCCGGCCGTCACCAGGCGGCGGCCCATCTCGTACGCGATGAGGCCGCCGTAGGAGAGCCCGCACAGCACCAGTGCCTCGTCGGTGCGGGGAGCGACGAGCCGCAGGTACTCCTCGGCCATAGCCTCGACACCGGGCAGGGTGGATTCGCCGGGATCGATGCCGGGCGCCTGGAGCCCCACCACGCCGATGTCGTCGGCCAGTTCGGCGGACAGGGGGAGGTAGCAGAACGCGGTGCCGCCGGCGGGATGCACACACACCACGCGCTGCCGGCCGCCGCCCGCACGGAACTCGACCAGGTTGCCGGGTTCCGCGGACCGCGCGGTGTCGCCCCCGTGGCCGCGCACCCGCTCGGCGAGCGCCTCGATGGTGGGGTGCAGCATGACGTCCCGGACGGGCAGGGCGACGCCGAGTTCCTCCTGGACGGCGGACGCCATCTTGATCGCCGATATCGAAGTGCCGCCCAGCTCGAAGAAGTTGTCGCCGATTCCGATGTCCGGGTGCAGCAGCACCCCGCGCCAGACCCGGTACAGCGCCATCTCCACATGGTCGCGGGGCGCGGCCGTGTTGACCTGCCCGGCGCGGGTTCCCGCCGCGGCGCGCAGCACCTCGGTCCGGTCCACCTTGCCGCTGCGGTTCAACGGCAGTCGCGGGAACTCGGCCACCACGGAGGGGATCATGTAGTCAGGCAGCCGGTCCTTGAGGGCCGCACGCCACTCGTACGGCAGCCGCGTGGCCCCGGCGTCACAACCCACGCCGGCGACCAGGCGGGGGCCGCCGGGGGCGTCCCGGTCGGCCAGGACCACGGCCTCCCGCACCCCGGGGACCGCCAGCAGTGCCGCCTCGACCTCGCCGGGTTCGATACGGAATCCGCGCAGCTTGAGCTGGTCGTCGCGGCGGCCGACGTACTCGGCGTTGCCGTCCGGCAGCCAGCGCGCCAAGTCGCCGGTGCGGTAGAGGCGTTCACCGGGGACGAACGGGTCCGGCACGAAGAGTTCGTCGGTGAGGTCGGGGCGGTTCAGATATCCACGGGCCAGACTCGCTCCGCCGAGGTAGACCTCTCCGGGGACTCCCACGGGTACCGGACGCATGCGGTCGTCGAGCAGGTACAGGCGGGTGCCGCGCAGCGGCCGCCCGATGGGACACGACCGCTCGTAGGGCTGTGGGTCGGTGTAGGCGGTGGCGTAGAGCGTGGCCTCGGTCGGGCCGTAGCCGAAGCAGATGCGCAGGCCGGGCAGCAGTTCGCGCATGCGGTGCAGGGTGCTCTCCGGCAGGGATTCCACTCCGGTCAGGAGCTGACGCAGGCTCGATCCGGCCAGGCGTGCGGCCGGATCCTCGCCGATCCACAGGACGTAGGACGGAGGCAGGAACGCCTGGGTGACCTTGCGTTCGCGCATCCAGTCCAGCAACGCCCGTGGATCTCCGCGGAGTTCGTCGGGAACCAGGTGGAGCACGGCGCCGGTGGTCAACGGGACGAGGAGTTCGTGCACCGACGCGTCGAAGCCGATGCTCGACCAGGCGGAGGACGCCTCGCCGGGGGCGTCCCCCATGAGGTCGCGCCAGTGGTCGAAGAGATTGACGACACTGGCGTGCGTCACCGCCACGCCCTTGGGGCGGCCGGTCGACCCCGAGGTGTAGATGACGTACGCGAGCCGGGTCCGGTCCATGTCGATGACCGGTGCCTCGTCGTGCGACCCCTCCGCCTCCACCGTCGCCAGGTGCTCCCACAGCCGTCCGCGGTCGTCCGCGGTGTCCTTCTCGTCGGTCAGTACGAGGACCGGTGCGGCGTCGCTCACCATGGCGCCGAGCCTCTCCAAGGGCTGGCCGGGGTCGAGGGGGAGGTAGGCGGCTCCGGACTTGAGGATCCCGAGGACGCCGATGACGAGTTCGGTCGTACGTCCGGCGTGCAGGCCCACCACCCGGTCGGGACCGGCGCCGCGGGCGATCAGCGTATGGGCGAGACGGTTGGCCCGGCGGTCGAGTGTCGCGTAGTCCAGCTCCGCGTCGTCGGCCACCACCGCACACTGTCCGGGGCGTTCGCGGACCTGCGCGGCGAAGCGCTCCAGTACGTCCGCCGACGCCGGGTCGGCCACGGGGGGCCCTGTGCTGAAGTCGGCGAGGAGCGCACGCTGCTCGTCCTCGTCGAGCAGGGTCAGATCGGCGATCTCGGCATCGGGCCGCTCGGTCATCAGGCGCAGTACGCGCAGGAATTGACGTGTGTACCGTTCGATCGTCGCCCGGTCGAAGAGGGCCACCGCGTAGTCGATCTCGCCGGTGAGGTGCCGCCCCTCGTCGGCCAGGGCCAGGACCATGTCGAACTTCGCGGGTACGTGGGCGGCGTCCTCCCGCAACTCGACCTGAAGGCCCGGGAGTTCGAGCTCCTTCCGCATGGAGGGGACCCAGCCGAACCCGGTCTGGAACAGGGCTGTGTAGGAGGGGCTCCGCGGTGGGTTGACCAGTTCGACGACTCGTTCGAAGGGGAGATCGACGTGCTTGAGGGCGTCACGGATCCGCTGGTTCACCCGCTTCAGGACGTCCTTGACGCTGGGTGAGCCGGAGAGGTCCGCGCGCAGGGCGAGGGTGTTGACGAAGAGGCCGATCAGGCCCTCGACGTCGCCGCGCCGGCGGTTCGAGGTGGGGGCGCCGACAACGATGTCGTCCTGCCCGGAGAGCAGGGACAGCAGCACGGACCAGCCGGTGAGGACGGTCGCGTAGAGGGAGACATCGTTGTCTGCGGCCAGCGCGCGCAGGGCTCGCGTCAGATCCTCGTCGACGGTCACGGGCAACCGGTCGCCGTGGAAGTCCTGCTCGGGCGGGCGGGGCCGGTCGGTGGGGAGGGAGATCACGGCCGGGGTGCCGGCCAGTGCGGTGGTCCAGTAGTCGGCGTGCGGGGCGGGCTCGTCTCCCGACATCCACTCCCACTGCCAGCGCGTGTAGTCCCCGTACTGCCAGGTGAGTTCGGGCAGCGGGACGTCCTGCCCCTGCTGAAGCGCGGAGTACATCACGCCCAGCTCTTTCAGCAGCAGGGAGCGGGACCAGCCGTCGAAGATGATGTGATGCGCCATCAGGATCAGTACGTGATGGTGCGGTTGGAGCGCTATCAGGCAGCCACGCACCATGGGCTCCTTGCCCAGCCGGAACGGGGTGCCCTCCACCTCCGACCGTATGCGCGCGAATCGTTCGGCCCCGTCCGGCAGTCCCGTCAGATCCTCGAAGGTCACCGGGAACCCCGTGTCCGGCGGATCGACGACTTGCAGAGCCGAACCCTCGAAGGGGACCAGCCGGGTGCGCAGGGCCTCGTGCCGGGCCGCGAGCAGATGCAGCGCCTTGATGAGCAGGTCCCGGTCCAGCGGACCCCGGATATCGAAGGGCATCGGCTCGTTGTAGGCGGCGCTGGCGTCTCCGTCCATGCGCGCCATGACCCACAGACGTTCCTGCGCCAGTGACAAAGGCGCGGGTTCCATCTCTTCGCCGGAATGATTACTGACTGCGATTCGGGGTAAAAACACGGGTTACCCTTCACGAGAAGAGAACGCGGCGAAAATCGAGTAAAGCGCAATCTGAAAGCAATACCTGAAGGACTAGGGCCTTCGGCCGGACCTCGGCTGGAGACGAGCGGCTATCTGGCCTGGTCAAAGCCGTCGTTGTGCTGCCGTCCGGGCAGCGCGGCGTGCGGGAGAAGCTCTATAGAGTTGAGCGAGGTACCTGCAGAGTGGCGATTGCGGACGATTCTGTTTATTTGGCCACCCGCAGGGTGGCCAATTTCCGTTGATGCTAAATGCGCTTCGATTGAGTGGTCAACCGTGACCAATGCCACACCCATTCAGTGATGGAATACTGTTTGCGCTCGGAATGCGACATTAACGGGCTTGCCGGAAGATAGCGGACCACGCGGGGTCAATGGTTCACTTCGGTCGTTCCCCGCTCTCCCCCTGTCGGGGACGGCGTATCCGGAGGCAGAGGCCATGAGCCCGATCGCCAGCAACCGAGGGTGCGGTGTCAGCCGCAGCACGATCAACCACGGCGCCACGCACCTCACTTGCCGAAGCCCCGGACGGGTTCACCCCGGCCAGGGCCCCTGCGCTCAGACCGGCCCGAGCGCTCCCGAGTACTACGGGCCGACGTCGTTCACCGGGACGCGTCGACCAACCGGCGTGCGGCCACTTCCGGTCCGTCGGTGCGGAGCCGGCTGCTCAGGGACTTCGCACGCGCCCGGGTCTCGGGTGACAGAGCGGTCTTGAGCGCGATGCCCAGAGATTCGACGGTCGTGGTAGGAGCGTCGAGGGCCGCACCGAGGTCCAATGCCGCCACCTGGCCTGCCCAGTAGGGGTTGTCCGACAGCTGGAGAGGTATCACCACTTGGGGCGTGCCCGCACGGGCCGCCGTCAGCGTCGTACCCGCGCCGCCGTGGTGGACCACGGCGGCCACCTTGCCGAACAGGTTCTGATGGTTGGCCTCGCCGATGGCGAAGCAGTCGTCCCCGTCGTCGACGAGATTCAGGTCCGCCCACCCGCGGGACACGAGCACGCGGTGCCCCTGTGCGCGGATCGCCTCGACGGCCATGCCTCCGACGCCTTCGGCCGGGGACATACTGCCGAAGCCGACGTAGACCGGTGGGGTGCCCGCGTCCAGGAACCTTGCCAGGTCCGCCGGGAGGGGCCGTTCGTCCGCGAGGGTCCACGCGCCTGTCTGTGCGACGTCGAGCCCGGAGGTCTCCCGCCACGGGCCCAGGACCGGGTCCGCGGCCAACCACGGACGGTCGGTGAGGATGTGATCGCGCACGTTGTCCACCGGCGGCAGACCGAGTGCTGCCCGGTGGCTGTTGAGTGCCTCGCCGAACTGCGCGTCGACGTTCTGGGCGTCCAACTCCCACAGTGTCCGGTTGTCGGCGACCTCGGGCTCCGGCCAGCCCGGCCGCGGTGGTGGCGCGTGGTGCGGCGACGGCAGGTGGACCGCCGCATAACTCACGTACACGTAGGAGATACCCGCGGCCTCGGCCACGGATCGCGCGGCGACCTGCCCCAGACCTGCCGCCACCACCACGTCACATCCGTCGAACGCCGCAGGGAAGGCGTCGAACTGTGTCTCGACCAACTCGTTCCTGTAGCGGGCCAGGTCCTCTGCCGAGGGCAGGGTGTTCCCGCGCATCAACTCCCTTACCGGCGGCCCGACCGGCATCAGCCGCACTCCGATACCTGCGAGCCGCTCGGCGAACTCCTCGTCCGGCGGGGCGCACATCCGCACCTCCGCGCCGAGCGCCCGCAGCCGCACCGCGAGTGCCACCAGCGGTTCGACGTCGCCACGTGTCCCGTATGTAGACAACAGCACCCGCATTCAGCGTCCTCTTTCGTCGGGTCGTCCATGCGCTTCTGTCGTTTCCGCCCAGGCTCGGGGTGGTGGCCGACGGCGGCGATACGTTGGTCGTCGGGAATGACCGGCAGCAGTGTAGGTCGCGTGTCGGCCAGGGCGGGGAGGGGCGCCGCGCATCATCGCGCTTGGTCGCGTCGGCCAACTCGGCTGTCTCGCAGCAGAGTTAGGCCTTCGGGAGTTACTGGAGCACCCATCTCGGTGGCTATGGTGCGCGTGAGGCCGGAGGTTCGGCGTCGGCCCGCTCTGGGCAGTCTGTGTTTGGCGAGGTGTGCAAGATCCCCCATCGTTCACAAAACCGGGAGTGCTACGCGATGCAGAGTCCGTCCACGCCCGTACCTGATGTCTCGGTGATCCTGCCCTGCGCCGGATACGGAACACGTTTCGGGGCGCCTTACCCGAAGGAGTTGCACTGTCTGGCTCCTGGGGTCACCGTGCTGGACCGCAGCCTGGAAGCCGTCGTCGAACTCGCCAAGAGCGGACTCAAGGTGCGCCTGGTCGTCGTGTTCGGAACACACAAACTGGACACCGTGAGTTATCTCCTTCGCTATGCCGACACCTTCCAGATGGTCTTCGTCCACCAGGACGAGTCGTTCGGGCCTGGTCTCGACGGGGCGATCCGGTCCGCCCTGCCGATGACCCAGGGGCCGGTTGCCCTCGTCCTGCCCGACATCGTTGTCTCGGGGGCGGACACGCCTGGCAAGCTCCTTGACGCCTTACGGCAGGTGGAGGTGGCGGGCTGGAGCGTAGTGGCTGCCGAGGAGCGGGATCACGACACGCTCCGGCAGATGGGCGCGTTGGCCGTGGCTGAGGCGGAAGGCGTTCTGACCGTGGGGGCGGCCACCGACAAGCCGACGGATCCCTCGGGCTTCAACGCGTTCTGGGGCATGGTGGCCGTCACCGAGAGCGAGGCGCACAAGCTGCCCGACGTCGTGGCTGCAGGAACGACCAACCCGTTGGCCGGTGCGGTCGCTCTCATGGTTGAGGGGATCGTCAACTACAACACCCCCGCGGGCTGACTTCTCGCACGCAGACGCATTCACTTCTGTCGGCGATCTGTCGACGCCGCATTCGGCTCGTGGACCGCTCCGAGCGGATGTGTTGGCCCGTCAGGTGCTACGGCGAGGTGGGCAGGTGCGGGGAGCGGAGCACGAGCAGGGTGATCTCG
>NZ_JAPWHT010000282.1:0-13556 GCF_027270795.1 Streptomyces sp. ActVer | reverse complement strand
CCTAGGTCCTGTCTCCCCGATCTTCGTGGATCAGCGTGCGGCGTCTGGTGCGGTGCATCGGCGCGCGGCCGTATCGCCCTCGTACTGGATGTACTTGGGTGATGCGGCCGTGCGTCGAGGTGCCGTGCCAGGCGTCGCGCGCCCGCGAAGATCGGGGAGACAGGGCCTAGTCGGCCGAGCCCTGCTCCGACCACAGTCTCCCCTCCATCAGGTCCCCCAGGCCCGCCCAGGCGAAGTTCATCAGGGTCGTGGCGGCCTGGCGGGCGGAGACACCGGGGGTGGCGTTGGCCCAGGCGGCGAGGGACTCGGCGGCGCCGACGAGGGCTTCCGCGAGTCCGGCGACCTCGCGCTCGGGCAGCGACGGGTCACGGTGCGCCTCACGGGCGGCCACCACGATCAGCTGCGTGACGAACGCGACGATCTCCTCGCGCATCGCGGCGAACTCCGCGGCGAACGGCTCCCCGTGCGTACGCGCCTGGAGGTGCAGTACCGCCCAGCCGTCCGGGTTCTGCGCGGTGTGCGTGAAGAACGCCCGCAGCCCGTCCCACAGTTGGCGGTCGGCGGGCAGGTCCTGCTGGACCCCCGCGCGCACGGCCGCGGTCAGGGCGGTCGCCTCACGGCGGATGCACGCGGTGAAGAGGTCTTCCTTGGAGTTCAGGTACAGATAGACCAGCGGCTTGGACACGCCCGCCAGATCGGCGATCTCGTCCATCGACGCGGCGCGGTATCCCCGCTGCCCGAAGGTCTGCACCGCCGCGTCCAGCATCTGCTGTTCGCGCACGGCCCGCGGCATCCGCTTGCTCTTCACTGCACCCATACGAGCAAGAGTACGAGTTGTCTGCCGACGGCTCGGCGGAGTTGCGGGCCGCCGGCTTCGGCCTGAACGGCCTCGTCCTCAAACGCCGGACGGGCTGAAAATGTCGGCCGGCGCCGAAAAGTGCTCCTGATCAGTTACGACGTCTGGCCCTGGGCCCGCGACACCTCGTCGTCCTCCTGGCTGCGGTTGGCCTCCAGGTTGGACTTGACGCGGTCGACGCGCTCGACGATCTGGATCGAGGCGCGGTCGCGCTCCTTGCGCAGGACGACGAAGCTGATGGGGGCCGAGATCAGCAGGGAGAGCAGGATGATCCACATGCCGTTCGAGTCGCCGAGCCCGCGCGGGGCAATGCCGGAGTAGACGAGGCCCCAGACGACCACGAGGCAGCCCACCAGGATTCCCAGGCGCATCAGTGTGTAGCGGAGCATCTCAATCCACTCTTCCGTGTCGAACGGCTTCGAAGGGGTCCGAAAGTCCCCGACATTCCCAAAGGGCACCGTCCAGTCAAGCACGCCCGGCACCCGATCTTGCAGGGGGGGTGCGGGGAGTCAGGTGAGCGGCAGCAACATGAAAATGTCGTCGCGGTCGTCGCCGGGCGCGACGCGTATCGCGTCCGGTATGCGGCCGACCTCCTTGTATCCGCACGAGCCGTAGAACCGCTCCAGGCCGTGCCCGCCCCGGCAGGTGAGGCGGATCGCCTCGATGCCGTCGAGGGTGCGGGCCGCGTCCGCGGCGGCGGCCAACAGGTCACGGCCGTACCCCTTGCCCTGGTGCTTCGGGTGCACCATCACCGTGTAGAGCCACACCCAGTGGGTCATCAGCCGGTGGGTGTTGAAGCTGAGGAAGGCGGTCGCGGCCACCTGGCCCTCCTCGTCGAACCCGGCCAGGAGGCGGGCGCGGCCCTCCGCCATCGCCACGAAGTGTTTCACCAGCTCCGGGCGGATGACCTCCCGGTCCACCGGGGGGACGAAGCCGACGGCGCCTCCCGCGTTGGAGACATCCGTCCACAGATCGAGAAGACCGTCACGCACCTCGGGGGTCACGGCCGGATCGAGAGCGAAGGTAAGGGCCATGTGGCCAGATTAGCTATTACGCCACGTCGGCCTCAAGCGAGTCCCGACGTCACGTACGTCACGCGCTTTCCTCGCCCCCGCCGCCCCTACCCATTCCCATCCCTTACTCAGGGGCTCCGCCCCCGAACCCCCAAAAGACTGCGCAGTTCCCCGCGCCCCTAAAAACCTAGGGGCGCGGGGAACTGCGCGGCCGGCCACAGCCGACCTCCACCCGACCACTCACGCCAAGAACGTCAGACCCTCATCGGCTGAGGCGACTCGCGACGCCCCGCGTCGGGACCGTCGTACTCGCGGATGATCTCGTACCGGGTGTTCCGCTCCACCGGCCGGAACCCCGCGTCACGGATCAGGTCGAGCAGATCCTCACGCGTCAGCTTGTTCGGCGTGCCGTAGTTGTCGGCGTCGTGCGTGATCTTGTACTCGACGACCGACCCGTCCATGTCGTCCGCACCGTGCTGAAGCGCCAGTTGCGCGGTCTGCACACCGTGCATGACCCAGAAGACCTTGACGTGCGGCACGTTGTCGAACAACAGCCGCGACACCGCGAAGGTCTTCAAGGCCTCCGCACCGGTCGCCATCTGCGTCCGCGCCTGGAGGCGGTTGCGGACCTTGCCGTCCTTCACGTCTACGAAGTCGTGCTGGTAGCGCAGCGGGATGAAGACCTGGAAGCCGCCGGTCTCGTCCTGCAGCTCGCGAAGACGCAGGACGTGGTCGACCCGGTGGCGGGGCTCCTCGATGTGCCCGTACAGCATCGTGCACGGGGTCTTGAGACCCTTCTCGTGCGCGAGGCGGTGGATGCGCGACCAGTCCTCCCAGTGGGTGCGGTGGTCGACGATGTGCTGCCGGATCTCCCAGTCGAAGATCTCGGCGCCGCCACCGGTCAGCGACTCCAGACCCGCGTCGATCAGCTCGTCCAGGATCTCGGACGCCGACAGACCGCTGATCGTCTCGAAGTGGTGGATCTCCGTGGCCGTGAAGGCCTTCAGGGAGACGTCCGGGAGGGCCTTCTTCAGTTCGCTGAGCGAGCGCGGGTAGTAGCGCCACGGCAGGTTCGGGTGCAGGCCGTTCACGATGTGCAGTTCGGTGAGGTTCTCGCCCTCCATCGCCTTGGCGAGACGGACGGCCTCCTCGATGCGCATCGTGTACGCGTCCTTCTCGCCCGGCTTCCGCTGGAACGAGCAGTAGGCGCACGACGCGGTGCACACGTTCGTCATGTTGAGGTGGCGGTTGACGTTGAAGTGGACGACGTCGCCGTTCTTCCGCATCCGCACCTCGTGGGCGAGCCCGCCCAGCCAGGCCAGGTCGTCCGACTCGTACAGCGCGATGCCGTCCTCGCGGGTCAGCCGCTCACCGGCCCGGACCTTGTCCTCCAGCTCGCGCTTGAGCCCGACATCCATGCTGCTTCTACCTCTCGTAAGTGACGAACCCTGCCAACCGTACTCCCCCACCCTTCGGGCGGGAGGGGCCCCCATCAGGCACTTCGTGCCTGCCGCCTACTCCTCTTCCGGCAGCTCACCCACCCGGTTCTCCCACTTCGTGGAGAGCACGATGGTCGTACGGGTCCGGGAGACGCCCTTCGTCCCCGACAGCCGCCGGATGGTCTTCTCCAGACCGTCCACGTCGGGCGCCCGCACCTTGAGCATGTACGAGTCGTCACCGGCGATGAACCAGCAGTCCTCGATCTCGTTGAGGTCCTTGAGCCGGTGCGCCACGTCCTCGTGGTCGGTGGCGTCGGAGAGCGAGATGCCGATGAGGGCGGTGACGCCGAGGCCGAGCGAGGTCGCGTCGACCGTCGCGCGGTAGCCGGTGATGACACCGGCGGCCTCCAGGCGGTTGATGCGGTCGGTGACGCTGGGTCCCGACAGACCGACGAGGCGTCCCAGCTCCGCGTAGGAGGCCCGGCCGTTCTCCCTGAGGGCCTGGATGAGCTGCCTGTCCACCGCGTCCATGCGATCGATAGCCTTCCGCTGAAAGTTCCTGAAGTGATGTGTGGGTACTGCGCGTTGCTCGGTCGTACGGGTCTGTCGTACAAGTCGGTCGTACTGCTCGGTCGTACGGGTCGAACGTGCTGCTCAGGTGCTGCCCGGATGCTGCTCAGGTGGTGCGTGAGCCGCCGCCGAGTTCGCCCTCCCAGCGGCGGTAGAGCGTGTGCCCGACGCCCGCCGCGTCCAGCACGCGCCCGGCGACGAAGTCCACCAGGTCCTGGATGTGGGTCGCTCCCGCGTAGAACGCCGGGGAGGCCGGCAGTACGGTCGCGCCCGCGTCGTCCAGTGTCACCAGATGCCGCAGGGTCTGCCCGTTCAACGGGGTCTCGCGGACGGCGACGACCAGCTTGCGCCGCTCCTTGAGCGTGACGCTCGCGGCGCGCTGCAACAGGTCCTTCGAGAGGCCGAGCGCGACCCCGGCGACACAGGCGGTGGAGGCGGGCACGATCAGCATGCCCTTCGAGGCGTACGAGCCCGACGACGGCCCCGCCGCCAGGTCCCCCGCGCTCCAGTGCCGTACGTCGTCCACGTCCACCGCGAAGGTGCCGGGCTTGCCGTCGGCCCCCCGGCCGAGCCACTCCCGGAGGTCCTCCTGCCAGTGGCCGTCCCGGAAGCTGATCCCGGTCTCGTCGAGCAGTGTGAGCCGTGAGGCACGCGAGACGACCAGGTCGACGCTCTCGCCGGCCGCGAGGAGGGCACGCAGCACGGCCGCCGCGTACGGAGTTCCGGACGCGCCGGAGACCCCCACGATCCAAGGCCGACGCTGAGTTTCTCCTGCGTTCACACCCTGAGCCTACCGGCGGGCCGCCCGGAGCTCAGGACCGGCCGTGCTTGCGTCCGGTCCACGGGCCGCGCCGTACTCACACTGCACCCACACGGCACTCACACGGTCAGACCGCGCACCAACAGATCGAGCAGCGCGCACGCGAACAGGGCGATGCCGATGAAGCCGTTGACGCTGAAGAAGGCGCGGTTCACCCGGGAGAGGTCGTGCGGGCGGACGATCGAGTGCTCGTACAGGAACGCGCCCGCGACGATCACCAGGCCGATCCAGAAGAAGGTGCCCGCGTCGGTGGCCAGCGCGTACCAGACGAAGAGCGCCGTCGTGAGGGTGTGGCAGACGCGCGCACCCCAGATCGCCGCCGGGATGCCGAAGCGCGCCGGGACCGACAGGACGCCGATCTCGCGGTCCGTCTTCACGTCCTGGCAGGCGTAGATGAGGTCGAAGCCGCCGATCCAGATGCCGACCGCGAGGCCCAGGATCACCGCGTCCCAGGACCACTCGCCGGTGATCGCCAGCCAGCCGCCGATCGGCCCCATCGCCTGCGCGAGACCGAGGATGGCCTGCGGGAAGTTCGTGAACCGCTTGCCGTACGGGTACACGACCATCGGGATGACCGCGATGGGCGCGAGCGCCAGGCACAGCGGGTTGAGCAGGGCCGCCGCGCCCAGGAAGAACACCAGGGCGACCAGCGCGCCCGTCCACGCGTGCTTCACGCTCATCGCGCCGGTGACCAGCTCGCGATGGGCCGTACGGGGATTGCGGGCGTCGATCTCCCGGTCGATGATCCGGTTCGCGGCCATGGCGAACGTCCGCAGGCCGACCATCGCGACGGTCACCAGCAGCAGCCGGCCCCAGGCGATGTTCCCGTCCACCGTGAACATCGCCGTCAGCGCCGCGATGTACGCGAAGGGCAGCGCGAAGACGGAGTGCTCGATCATGACGAGGCGCAGGAACGCCTTGGTGCGCCCCGGCTGCGGGATCGCGGCTGATGCGCTGCTCACGAGAGTCCGTACTCCTTCCACCGGCGGTCGACCTTCGCCGCCGTCTCCGGGTCGGACAGCACCATGTCGGGCCAGCCGCCGTCCCGTGTGTACCCCTCCTCGGGCCACTTCTTCGTCGCGTCGATGCCCGCCTTGCCGCCCCAGAACTGCTGGTACGAGGAGTGGTCGAGGTGGTCGACCGGCCCCTCGACGACGGTGAGGTCACGGGAGTAGTCCGTGTTCCCCAGCGCGCGCCACGCGACCTCGTGCAGGTCGTGGACGTCGCAGTCGGAGTCGACGACCACGATCAGTTTGGTCAGGGACATCATGTGGGCGCCCCAGACGGCGTGCATCACCTTCTGGGCGTGCTTCGGGTACTTCTTGTCGATCGCGACGATCGCGCAGTTGTGGAAGCCGCCCGCCTCGGGGAGGTGGTAGTCCACGATGTCCGGCACGATGATCTTGAGGAGGGGGAGGAAGAACCGCTCCGTCGCCCGGCCCAGCGGACCGTCCTCGGTCGGCGGCCGGCCGACCACGATCGACTGGAGGAGCGGCCGCTTGCGCATCGTCACGCAGTCGATGGTGAGGGCGGGGAAGGGCTCCTGCGGGGTGTAGAACCCGGTGTGGTCGCCGAAGGGGCCTTCCGGGAGCATCTCGCCGGGCTCCAGCCACCCTTCGAGTACGACTTCTGCGTTCGCGGGCACCTGCAGCGGCACGGTCTTGCAGTCGACCATCTCGATCCGCTTGCCCTGCACGAACCCGGCGAAGAGGTACTCGTCGATGTCACCGGGCAGCGGGGCCGTGGACGCGTACGTCACCGCCGGCGGACACCCGAAGGCGATCGCGACGGGCAGCCGCTCGCCCTTCCGCGCGGCCACCTGGTAGTGGTTGCGGCTGTCCTTGTGGATCTGCCAGTGCATGCCGATGGTGCGCTTGTCGTGGCGCTGGAGGCGGTAGAGCCCGAGATTGCGGATGCCGCTCTCCGGGTCCTTGGTGTGGGTCAGGCCCAGGTTGAAGAAGGACCCGCCGTCCTTGGGCCAGGTGAAGAGGGCCGGCAACCGGTCCAGGTCGACCTCGTCGCCCTGCAGCACGACCTCGTGCACCGGCGCGTTGTCGGACTTGATCTTCTTCGGCGGTACGTGGGTCATGGCGCCGAGCTTCCCGAATGCCTCGCGCACGCCGACGAACCCGTGCGGCAGCTCCGGCCTGAGCAGTCCGCCGATCTTCTCGCTGATCTCCTCGTACGACTTCAGGCCGAGCGACTTGAGGAGCCTGCGGTCCGTCCCGAAGACGTTCATCGCGAGCGGCATCGCCGACCCGCGCACGTTCTCGAAGAGCAGGGCGGGGCCGCCCGCCTTCTGGACGCGGTCGACGATCTCCCCGACCTCCAGATACGGGTCCACCTCGGCCTTGATGCGCTTGAGGTCGCCCTCACGCTCAAGCGCCCGGAGCAGGGAGCGAAGATCGTCGTAAGCCATGCGTTCCAGTATCGGCTACTCGCTACGCTGAACCTGTAACGGGGGCCGCTCACCCGGCCCCGATCTCGCACGCATCTCCACTCTCCACACGCAGGGGGACCGCCGAATGCTTCGGGTGCTGATGATTCTGGTGCCGTTGGGGCTCAGCATCTATGCGTTCATCGACTGCATCACGACCGACGAGAAGGACATCCGGTACATCCCGAAGCCCCTCTGGGCGATCCTCGTGCTGCTGTTCCCGCTCGTCGGCTCCATCTCCTGGCTGATCGTCGGCCACCAGCGCAAGCCGCGCGGCCTCTCCTCCGGCCGGGGCGGCTGGGTCGCGCCCGACGACAACCCTGAGTTCCTGAAGTCCCTCAAGGACGACAGCCCGGACAAGGGCAAGGGCAAGGACGGCGGCAGCGACGACGGTCCGACGGACGCCGTGACGGACGACGAGGCGCACCTCAAGAACTGGGAGGACGACCTCCGCCGCCGCGAGGAGGAGCTGAAGCGCCGCGAGGGCGGTTCGGGCGACGGCCCGGACGACTCCACCCCGCCGAAGCCCTGACGCGGGGCCCTGAGGTGGAGATCCGTCTGCTGGTCACCTTCGAGAAGGTCGCCACCGTGCTGAGCTTCACGCAGGCGGCGGCCGAGCTGAAGTACGCCCAGTCCAGCGTGACCAGCCAGATCCGCGCCCTAGCCCCTCCGGCGTTTGAGGAGCGGGGGTTCGGGGGCTGGCCCCCGAAAAGGGACGGGAATGGGTAGGGGCGGCGGGGGCGAAAAAGGGCCCACCCGGTCAACGCCCCGCCGCCAGGCGGTAGAACGCCTGCGTCGTACGCGGATGAGCCATCTCGTCCAGCAGATGCCGCCACTCGGGATCAGCGGTGGCGGCCGTGTGCGCCTGGTCCCAGGCGTCCAGCAGCGGCCCGAGCTCACTCTGGGGCGCCGCGACGACGGTGGCGGGGGTGGCGGGGATGTTCATGGCGGTTTCCTTCCGGCGGAGAGGCTGTGAACCTCCGGGAGCGTCTGGGTACAACCATCCCGCCGCCCGCTCCTCACCACCATGAAGCGACCTCCCGAGTGGAGGTACAGCTAGCCCCACCAGAGGAGTTGGCGTCTCCTACCGGACGCCCGCCACGAACACCGCCCAGGCGCTTCGCTGGATGAGCAGGACGGGGCCGGTGGGGTTCTTGCTGTCACGTACGGGGACGATGCCGGGGACGCCGGGGGCGATTTCGATGCAGTCGCCGCCGTTTGTGCCGCTGTAGCTGCTCTTGATCCACGTCGCCGCGCTGAACGCCTGAGTGTTCATGCTGCTCGTACCCCTCCATCGCCGCGCTGATCAGAGCGGCGGACTCCCGAGCCGACAGAGCGTCCGCCCTGAGCACATCATAGGTCTGGCTGTGGCGCGCATAGGCGGCTGGATCGTCGTTGAAATGACCACGGTCCAGGGATTCCGAGTACACCCAGTTGTGGCCGTCAGGCAGGCTGATCAGCGACATCGAGGCATTGGGACGGTCGAGTCCGGGACGGGCCGCCGGGGCCACCTGGATCCGGATGTTGGGCCGCTGCCCCACGGTCAGCAGGTGCGCGCATTGGTCACGCATGACGGCCGCACTACCGATGACGTTGCGCAGACAGCTCTCGTCCATCATCGCGACGAACAGCGGGCCGTCCGTGGCGAGAAAGCGCTGCTGCCGACTCAGTCGCGCCCTGACACGCTCCTCCACTTCCTCGCTATCGACGATGTGGCGGGAGAACAGTGCCCGTGCATAGTCCTCGGTCTGCAACAGGCCTGGCATGACCTGGGCTTGGTAGGCCCGCACAGCGTCGGCCTCGGAGTCCATGCGTACCCGGCGCTCAAACCAATCCGGATGCTCCACCTGCGGATACCAGTCGATCCGGCCCCACAACCGCACCAACACCCCACCCGTACCCAGCAGTTCGTCGCACGACTTGGCGAACGTGTCCTGTGGGACGCGCGTCCCGGCCTCCACTCGGGCCACGTGGGAGCGGTCGCACGGGATCTGGCGGGCCAGGCCCTCCTGGGTGAGGTCGGCGGTCTCGCGGAAGTGCTTCAGGACCTCCCCGAACACGGCGGCGGTCGTGACCGCCGAACCGCCCTCGGCGTTGCGTCGACTCACGGCGTCCGTTCCCCTCCGTGACAGTGCGCCAGTGGCACGCGTCATGCGTTGAAACGGGATGTTCCGTTCAGCAACGCTGGATGCACCCAGAGTAATGAGCGAACGTACGGAGCGTCAGTGGAAGCAGAAACAGCACCGGAACGCGGAGCCCTCGTCTACGACCCGGGGACGCAGCGGGTCGGCGAGTACCGGGACACGACAGGCCCGTACGCGATGCTGCGCCCGGTGGGCGGCGGCCGGGAGTGGCAGGCCGACCCGGAGCGGATCCGCCCGGCCACCGCCGACGAGCGGCTGGCGGCGGCCCTCAAGGCGGCCAACAGGCGGTCGGGGAGGGCGCTGTGACGGCCCGTCAGGCTGTGGAGGGCGAAGGCCTGAGCCGTCCGCCCGCGCCCGTCCCCGGTTGCCCGGAGTGCACCGAGCTCGCGATACGCCGGGACGACGCCCGCGCCCGGTGCAACCGCAGCGCGGAGACCGACGCCGATGTACTGCTGAGACGGCATCTGCGCGCGGCCGGAGTGGAAGACATGCACCGTCAGGGACATCACGCCGACCACGGGGAAGCAGGGCGCTGACGGGAAAGGTGAGGGGCAAAAGGAACCGGCGGTTCATGACCGGGCGTCCGCGTCCGCGGCCGGTACCGGTGCCGACGGCCCGGCTCGTCGACGTCCCGCTCGTCGCCCTGGCGGCGCTGGACCTGTGGTGGCGCCGCTGACCGCCCTCGCGCAGGAGGACGTGCGGGTCAGTCCTCGCGCAGGACGAGGGCGAGGAGCCCCGGGAAGCGGGCGTCGAACTCCTCGCGGCGCAGGCGGTTGACGCGCCTGGCCCCCTCGTCGCGCTGCTCCACGAGTCCGGCGCCGCGCAGCACGGAGAAGTGATGGCTCAGGGCCGCCTTGCCGACCGGCACGTCGAAGCTTCCGCAGCTGCGCGTCCAGACGGGGGACCCCGCCAGCTCCCGTACCAGCGCGATGCGTACGGGATCAGAGAGGGCGGCGAGGGCGGTCAGGACCGGGACCTCGTCGGGGTGGGTGTGCTCGGGGGCCGCCCGGTGACTGACGCGCTCCACCATGTCCGCCTCCCGTGCCACCGATGTGTCCGGCCTCGGCTTCGACTTCGGCTCAGCTCCGACTTCGCCTTGCCGAGTGTTCGACGGAAACCATACACTCCGGAGTGTTCGCTTTTCATTGAACAGTCGACCGGGGAGTGTGGCATGCGCGCGGTTCAGGTCCAGGAGTACGGCGGCCCCGAGGTCCTCAGGACGGTGGAGACGGAGGTTCCCGAGCCGGGCCCCGGCCAGGTGAGCGTGGACGTGGCGTACACCGGGGTGAACTTCGCGGACCTCAAGGCGCGAGGCGAGGGCTACCGCGTGCCGTCACTGCCGTTCGTCCCCGGCCTTGAGGTCTCGGGCCGCGTCCGGGCGCTCGGCGAGGGCGTGCCGGGTGTCGAGGTGGGCCAGCAGGTGGCGGCCCTCACGAACGGCGGCGCGTACGCGGACGTGGTCGTGGCCGACGCGACGACCGTCTTCCCGCTGCCGCCGGGCGTGGACCTCCGTACGGCCGCCACGCTGCCCACGGTCCTGCCGACCGCGTACGCCCTCGTGCACGCGGTGGGCCGGCTGCAGCCCGGCGAGACGGTTCTCGTGCAGGGCGCGGCGGGCGGGGTCGGCACGGCGGTGGGGCAGTTGGCGAAGGCGGCGGGGGCCTCCGGCGTGTTCGGGGTGGTGTCGGGCGCGGCGAAGGCGAAGTACGCGCTGGACCACGGCTACGACGATGTGTTCGTCGTCCCGTCCACCACGGACTCCGTGCAGTTCGTGGACGAGGTGCGTGCGGCGACGGGTGGCCGGGGCGTCGACCTGGCCCTCGACCCGGTCGGCGGCGAGACCTTCAGGGCGTCCCTCGCCTCCCTGGCCGTCTTCGGGCGCCTGGTGTCGTTCGGCAACGCGAGCTCGGCCGAGCCGTGGCGGGTCGGGCAGCCGGAGCTGTACCCGACCGGCCTGTCGGTCTCCGGCTTCTCCATCCTGACCCTGGCCCGGACAGCGCCGGGCGTCCTGCGGGAGCTGACGGAGAAGGCGTTCGCGGCCGTGGCGGAGGGGGTCGTGTCCCTGCCGGTGACCGCGGAGTTCCCGTTGGAGGAGGCGTCCGAGGCGCACCGGCTGATGGGCGGGCGGACGAGCACGGGGAAGCTGTTGCTGCGGGTCGCGTGACCGGGCTCCCGCTCAGCTTTCTGGCACGGTTTCAGACACGGATTCAGGCACGGATTCCGGCACGGTTTTAGGCACAGTCGACTCGGGTTTCGTGTGGAGGACCTCGCGGGCCTGGTCCGCGGCGCGGATGAGGCTCTCGCTGACGAAGTCGAGGAAGCGGGCGATGTTTTCGAGGCGGCCGGCGGCCGGGGTGTCGGGCCCGAGGATGCCGACGCCCTGCCGTGCGGTCTCGGCGAGCTGGAGGGTGCCGCGGGCGCTGGCCACCATCGACTGGTACCAGACGTCGTCGTCGACCGTGTACCGCTCGCGGCGGTTTTCGTCGCGCTCCCGGCGCACGAGGTCCTGGCCCTCCAGGAACGCGATCGCCTTGGAGATGGACGCCGGGCTGACCTGGAGACGCCGGACGAGTTCGGACGCGGTGAGGCTGCCCGCGTCGCTCGTGAAGAGGCAGGCCAGCACCCGGGACATCATCTTGGGCAGGCCCTGCTGCATGAAGACGGTGGTGAACGTCTCCTCGTACTCACGCACGGCTTCCGCGTCGCGCCCATAGGCCTGCGGGGGCGCCTCCGACCCGCGGGGCTCGGCCTGCCTGCGCCGGTGGGCGCGGCGCTCGGTGGCGCGGTGGGCCAGGTCGGGGCGGTAGGCGGTGGGGCCGCCGTTGCGCATCACCTCACGTGTGACCGTCGAGGTCGGACGGTCGAGACGCCTGGCGATCTCCGCGTAGGCGAGCCCGTCGGCCAGTCCCAGCCCGATCTGCTGGCGTTCCTGCTGGGTGAGTCTGCCTCCCGGCATCACGGTCCCCTTTCACGCTTGCTCGACGCCTCCAGCATAGCGTTCACTCGCAGCCCAATGCAACGATCGACATAACTGACGTTGCATTAAATCTCAGACGGTTGCAACGATAATTACACTCTCACCTGCGGTGATGCCTATTGAGTGCAACAACCTCATTGCGCACTCCATGAACGCAACGTAGCGTTTCGGTTGTCAGAAACAAGCAGCGCAAGACAACAAGCGGTGCAGGACAAGCACCGCACGAGGAGAACACCATGCAGAAGTTCGACACCCCCGCCGCGATCTCCGCCGTTCTCGACATCCCCGCGGGACGCATCCGGTTCATCGCCGCCGACCGGGCCGACACCACGGTCGAGGTCCTGCCGGCGGACACCTCGAACAGCCGCGACGTGAAGGCGGCGGAACAGACCGAGGTCGCGTACGGCGACGACGGTGTCCTGCGGATCGGGACCTCACCGGCGAAGAACCGGATCCTCGGTCACTCCGGATCCGTCGAGGTGACCGTCCAACTGCCCGTCGGCTCCCGTATCGAGGCGAAGGCGGCCAGCGCCGAGTTCCGGGGCGTCGGACGGCTCGGCGACGTCACCTTCGAGGGCGCGCAGGGCTCGGTCAAGCTCGACGAGACCGCGAGCGCCCGCCTCACCCTCCTCGCGGGTGACGTCGCGGTCGGCCGCCTGGGCGGTCCCGCGGAGATCAGCACCCAGAAGGGCGGCATCCACATCGCCGAGGCCGTGCGCGGCACGGTCGAACTCCGCACCGAGGCCGGCGAGATCTCGGTCGGCGCCGCACGCGGAGTCTCCGCCTCCCTGGACGCCGGTACCGCCTACGGCCGGATCAACAACGCACTCAAGAACACCGACGGCGCCGACGCCGCCCTCGACATCCGCGCGACCACGTCCTACGGCGACATCACCGCCCGCAGCCTCTGAGCGACATCACCCTCCGCAGCCTCTGAAGGAGCACCCATCATGACCGACCTGGCCATCGCGGCGAACGGGCTGCGCAAGTCCTACGGCGACAAGACCGTCCTCGACGGCGTCGACGTGGCCGTCCCCGAAGGAACGGTCTTCGCCCTGCTCGGCCCGAACGGCGCCGGCAAGACCACCGCCGTGAAGATCCTGTCCACCCTCGTCTCCGCCGGCCCCGGCACCGGCGACATCCGCATCGGCGGCCACGACCTGGCCGCCGACCCCCAGGGGGTGCGGGCCGCGATCGGTGTCACGGGTCAGTTCTCCGCCGTGGACGGTCTGATCACGGGCGAGGAGAACATGCTCCTCATGGCGGACCTGCACCACCTCTCCCGCAGCGAGGGGAGGCG
>NZ_JAPWHT010000281.1:0-13579 GCF_027270795.1 Streptomyces sp. ActVer | reverse complement strand
ACCTCGGCGCGCGCCCGCTCGCCGATGCCGTCGCCCTGCTAGCCCAGCGCGCCCGCCTCACCCTCGCCCGCGCCTCCGAGCGGTCCGCCCCCGCTCCCGCCGACCCGGTCGAGGCACTCGGTCTGACCAGCCGCGAGCGCGACGTCCTCCGCCTGGTCGCCGCAGGCCGCAGCAACCGCCAGATCGCCGAGGAGCTCTTCATCTCCCCGAAGACGGCCAGCGTCCACGTCTCCAACATCCTCGCCAAGCTCAACGTCTCCGGCCGCGGCGAGGCCGCCGCGCTCGCGCACCGGATGCGGCTGTTCCCACCACACCAGGCCGGCGCCCGGACGGCCGGGTGAGATCCACGCGCACAGGGGTACGCAGACGGACCCACCCCGTGGGACGCACCCAGTGGGATCCACGCGGTGAGGTCTACGCTGTAAGAGACCCCGGGTCGAGGGAGGCACCGTGTTCAACATGATCGAGGAGCTCTTCGCACCAGGCCGCAAGCACACCGACGAGGAACGCAAGCGGCTGGAACTGACCCGCGTCGACCTGAACGACGGGGACCCCGGACGAGGCCCGATAGACCTCGCCTCCGGCAAGGTGGTCGTCCGCCTGCCGACGCAGCCCGAGGCGGAGGCCGCAGCCGAGCCGGATCCGACCCCGACCCCGACCTCGACCCCGGACCGGACTCCGGCTAGGGAGCAGGCCCCGGCTACGGCCCCGGCCCCAGCTCAGGCCTCGGTTCCGGACCAGGCCCCGGGCCCCGGGAAAGTTCCCGAATAGACGCCCCTGCCTTCGGGCGTCCTACGTGACCTCCAGCTCCAGAATCTTGTCGTCGCCCGACTCCGGGGTCCCCCGGCCGTCCGTCTCGCTCGTCATCAGCCACAGCTTGTTGCCGCCCGCCGAGACCACCGTGCGCAGGCGGCCGTAGTCGCCCTCCAGGAAGGCCTGGGGGTCCGCCGACTCCTCCGTGCCGTTGAGCGGGATGCGCCACAGCCGCTTGCCGCGCAGCCCCGCCATCCAGATCGAGCCCTCCGCGTAGGCGATACCGCTGGGGGAGGCCTCGTCGGTGCTCCACTGGTCGATCGGGTTGTGGTACTTGGAGTCGTCGGACTGGCCCTCCGCCTCCGGCCAGCCGTAGTTGTCGCCCGGCTTGATGTGGTTCAGCTCGTCCCAGGTGTCCTGGCCGAACTCGGAGGCGAACAGCCGCTGCTTGGAGTCCCAGGCGAGGCCCTGCACATTGCGGTGGCCGTACGAATAGACCGGCGAGTTGAACGGGTTGCCCGGCGCCGGCTCGCCCTCCGGGGTCAGCCGGAGGATCTTGCCGCCGGTGGACTTCTTGTCCTGGGCGAGCTCGGTGACGTAGGTCTCGCCCGTGCCCACGTACAGCATCTTGTCCGGGCCGAAGGCGATCCGGCCGCCGTTGTGGTTGGTGCCCTTGGGGATGCCCCTGAACACCGTGTCGGGCGCGCCCAGCTGCTGGCCGGCCGGCTTCTTCGCGTCGTACAGCATGCGCACGATGCGGTTGTCCGAGTCCGAGGTGAAGTACGCGTAGACCATGTGGTCCGACGCGTACGAAGGAGAGAGGGCAAGGCCCATCAGGCCGCCCTCGCCGGCGGGGGCCACTCCGGGCACGGAGCCCAGCTCGGTCTTCTTGCCGGTCTTCTCGTCGACCCGGGTGATCGTCCCCTCGTCCCGCGAGGACACCAGGAGGCCGCCCTCGGGCAGCGGCGCCAGGCCCCAGGGGCTCTTCAGGCCCTCGGTGACGGTCCGCACGACCTTCACGGAGCCCTTGGCGGGCGGGGTCTCCTCAGCCGTCTGCCCGGAGGACGGGGCCGAGGCGCCGGGCTCCGAGCTGCCCGGAGACGTGCTCCCGCCGCCGCCCGACTCCTCCCCGTCCCCCGAGGAGCACCCGGCCGTCACCAGGAGCGTGGCCGCGGCCAACATGGCCGTCACAGCTCGACGTTGCACGATCAGGATCCCTTCGACGCGGCAGGTTCTACTTTTCATACACCGCGAGTGCTCCGCAGGTTCCCACTTGGACGGATCACGGTGTCTTCCCGGCTGGGGGTCCGGGGGTCGTCCCCCGGGAAACGCAGTCGCCGCTCGCGCCTCATGGGTTCCCGATCACCGAACCCCGAAGCGACGAACTCCGAAACGCCGGGCCCGCGCGAACCGTGCCATTGGGTCCCAAGAGCCCCGATCGGTGCCGGGCGGGACCCTCTCAGTCCCAGGATCCCCGGGCCGAAGGCAGTCCCGCCACCTCCGCGAGATCCTCCGTCGTCAGACGGAGTCCGGCCGCCCCCGCGTTCTCCGCGGCCCAGCACTCCCGCTTGGTCCCCGGCACCGGCACCACGTGCCGCCCCCGCCCGAGCACCCACGCGAGCGCCACCTGCGCGGGAGTGACGTCCGCACCCTGCGCCGAGTGCCGGGCGGCTATACGCCGCAGACCCGCGACGATCGGCTGGTTCGCGGCCATCATCTCGGCGGTGAAGCGGGGGTGCCGGGCCCGTACGTCGTCGGGTTCGAAGCCCTCGCCGGGGGTGAGCGTCCCGGTCAGGAAGCCGTTGCCGAGCGGCATCGCCGCCAGGAAGCCGACGCCGCGCGCCTCGCACCACGGCAGCAGACCCTCCAGCGCCTCCGGCGACCACACGGACAGCTCGGCCTCCACCGTGCTCACCGGGAAGACCTGCTGCACCCGCTCCAGCTGGCGGATCGTTCCGTCGTGCAGCCGGGCTCCCGAACGGCGATGGGAACGCGCACCCACCGCGCACAGCCCGAGCGCCCTCACCTTGCCGGCCGAGACGAGCTCGGCCATCGCGCCCCACGTCTCCTCGACCGGTATCTCCGGGTCGGCGCGGTGCAGCTGGTACAGGTCTATGACGTCCGTCTGGAGGCGGCGCAAAGAGGCGTCGCACGCCCGCTTCACATAGCCGGGGCGGCCGTTGGCCACGATGTGCTGTTCGCCCACCAGGAGACCGACCTTGGTCGACACGAAGGCCTCGGAACGCCGCTCCTTCAGTGCCCGGCCCACCAACAGCTCATTGGTGAACGGCCCGTACATGTCGGCGGTGTCCAGGAGCGTCGCGCCCCGGTCGAGGGCCGCGTGCACGGTCCGCAGCGACTCGTCGCCCCGCTGCCGCGAACCCGAGTACGCCCAGCTCATCGGCATGCACCCGAGGCCGACAGCCCCCACCTCGAGCGCCGCCGCCCCGATCGTCCTGCGCTCCACCTGGCCGTGCCCTCCCTTTCCTGGCACCCCAAACTAACCTCTGCGTCCCCAGGTGCTTCGCATAGCCTCCTGACCATGACGTACGAAGTGTGGCTTCCGTTTCACGCAGACGACCTCGACGGTCTCCCCGACGGCCCCAACTACCGCTTCTGGAACGGTGAGCAGGACTTTCCCGCCGATCCCGCCGACTGCTCCTTCTATGTCGTGCCCTACATGAAGGGCAGCGACGTCTCGGTGCGCCCCCTGGCCGAAATGACATCCGTCCAGGTCGTGCAGACCCTGTCCGCCGGCATCGACCACGTACAGCCGGGCCTGCAACTGCTCCCCGAGGGCGTGAAGTTGTGCAACGCGCGCGGGGTGCACGACGCGAGCACCGCCGAACTCACCCTCACCCTGATCCTCTCCTCGCTGCGAGGCATCCCCGACTTCGTCCGTGGGCAGGGCAGCGAGGAGTGGCGGTCCGGATTCCGGCCCGCGCTCGCGGACAAGTCCGTACTGATCGTCGGCTACGGAGCGGTCGGTTCGGCCATCGAGGACCGGCTCGTTCCCTTCGAGCTCGCGCGGGTGGCGCGCGTCGCGCGCTCCGCACGCGAGACGGCGCGCGGTCCCGTGCATCCGATCACCGCCCTGCCCGAACTACTCCCGGAGGCCGATGTGGTGGTGCTCATCACGCCCCTCACCGAGCAGACGAAGGGCCTGGCAGGGGCCGAGTTCCTGGCCCGGATGAAGGACGGCGCCCTGCTCGTGAACGTCTCCCGCGGCGGAGTCGTCGACACCAAGGCGCTCCTCGCCGAGCTGGAGAGCGGCCGGATCACGGCCGCCCTGGATGTCACCGATCCCGAGCCGCTGCCCCCGGGGCACCCCTTGTGGCATGCGCCGGGCGTTCTCATCAGCCCCCACGTGGGCGGCCCGACCTCCGCGTTCTTCCCGCGCGCCAAGCAGCTCCTGGGCGACCAGTTGAACCGATTTGTGAACCGGGAGCCGCTGCGGAACGTGGTCCTTACGACGGGCTCCTAGTCCTCCTCCACCCTCGGCCGCACCCGGGCGGGGACTCCGCCGGGCACCCTCCGCAGTCTTCCGAATGCGGGCCGTGCCCGTATTCCCGCTGGTCGTCACGGAGCGTAGAGAGACTATGTCCCTGAGTGACGAGACTGGTGTATCGTCCCGACAGGGGCTGCGCCGTGCACCGTTCGGCGCCGGGGAGCGACAGACAGCAAGAGCGAGGGGGGCGACGGGCGATGCACGGTCTATGGACCAACGATCCGACGCGGCGGGGCCGCCGACGACGACCCTGGCGCGTACCGACGCACAGACGCGGTCACAGCGGCCATCACCACCGAAGGCCCGGCGGTCGCAGGAGGCACGCACATCCGGCACGCCGGGACCAGAGGGACTCGGGGGCGGCACGGTCCGGAGAGACACAGTGAGCTCCCCGGCGGCGCTGCCAACCCGTCGTCCGGTCCCCGGGGGCGGAACGAGTGTCGTACCGCAACTCGTGCTGGCCCTGGTGTGCGCGGGATACGCCGTCGGTTCCGCGCTCGGCTGGGGATCACCACGACTCGCCCTGATCATGGGCGACTTCGGGCTGAGTGCGGCGGCCGCCACCGCGGCCGTCTCCTGCTTCCTCTGCGCCCGTACCCGTCGCAGCCGCTTTCGACCAGCATGGCTGCTCTTCGCGCTCTCCTCCGCCATGGCGGCGGCGGGCAACCTCGTCTGGGGCTGGTACGAGGTCGTACTGGAAGCCCCGGTGCCCAACCCGAGCTACGCCGACCTGTTCTTCCTGTGCTTCGCGCCACCGGCCATCGTGGGACTGCTCGTGCTCGCCAAACGGCCGGTGAGCAAGGCCGGCTGGGTCTGTCTGGGCCTGGACGCCTGGCTGATCGGCGGCTCGCTGCTCACGCTCTCCTGGAGCCTCGCGCTCGCCCAGGCGGCGAAGGCGGGGGGTCCGAGCGTCCCGCACACCGCGCTGTCGCTCGCGTATCCGCTGCTGGACATCGCCCTGGTGAGCATGGTGCTCGCACTGCACTTCAGGCGCTCGGCGGTGAACCGCTCCGCGGTGAACACCGCGATCGGCGCCCTGGCCCTGACGGTCATGTGCGACGCCCTGTTCACCTCACCGCTGATGCACAACGACTACCGCTCCGGGCAACTGCTCGACGCGGGCTGGTTCGCCGGATCACTACTGCTCGCGTACGCCCCCTGGGTGGGGCAACAACGCGGACACACGGAAGAAGAGGGGCACACGCGCGTGGTGTACGGCTACGTGCCCGGGCCCCAACAGGGACAAGCGGCACACGTGCCCCTCCAGGAAGGAGGTCACAGTCGGTATCCGGCCAGCCGGCCCATCAGCAGTTCACTGGCGGCACTCACTCCCTACCTGGCCGCCGCCGTCTGCACACTGGGCATCCTCTACAACGTGCTCAACGGCCGCAGCGTCGACCGCGTGGTGCTCGTCACCGGCGGCACGGTCGTGCTCGCCCTCGTCGTGCGCCAGGGCATCATGCTCATCGACAACATCACCCTCACCCAGGAACTGGCGCAGAAGGAGAACCACTTCCGCTCCCTGGTGCAGGGCTCCAGCGACGTCATCATGATCGCCGCCCCGAACGGCATCCTCCGGTACGTCAGCCCGGCCGCGGCCGGCGTCTACGGACGGCCCGCCGAGGAACTCGTCGGCTCCGAGCTCGCGTCGCTGATCCACCCGGAGGACCTGGGCTGCGTGGTGCACGAGGTGCGCCGCTTCCTCGCCGCCAGCCCCGGCGAGGAACCCACCACCCGCATCGAGTGCCGCTTCAAGTTCGGCGACGACGGGTGGCTCAACGTCGAGTCGACCGTCAACCGCCACCACGGCGGCCTCATCTTCAACAGTCGTGACGTGACCGAACGGGTCCGCCTCCAGGCACAGCTGCAGCACAACGCCGAGCACGACCCGCTCACCGACCTGCCCAACCGCGCCCTGTTCACCAAGCGCGTCGGACAGGCGCTTTCCGGCCGCCGTTCCTCCGACCGCGGCACCGCGGTCCTCTTCATCGACCTCGACGGCTTCAAGGCCGTCAACGACACCATCGGACACCAGGCCGGCGACGAACTGCTCGTCCAGGCCGCCCGCAGACTCCAGGACGCCGTCCGGCAGAGCGACACCGCCTCCCGCCTCGGCGGCGACGAGTTCGCCGCTCTGATCGTCGGTGACGGCGGCCGCGACCGCACCGCGCGCGAGCGCCAGATCTTCGAACTCGCCGACCGGCTGCGCGTGACCCTCTCGCAGCCGTACACCATCGACGGCAACGATGTCCGGGTCGCCGCCTCCATCGGTGTCGCCTTCTCCGAACCCGGCCTCGGCGCGGGCGAACTGCTGCGCAACGCCGACCTCGCGATGTACCGCGCGAAGGCCGCGGGCAAGGGCCGCGTCGAGCTGTACGCGCCACAGATGCAGCAGGACGTCGTACGGAAGGCGCAGCTGGCCACCCGGCTGCGGGCCGCCCTGCACGACGGCGAGTTCGCGCTGCTGCACCAGCCCGTGGTGTCCCTCGACACCGGCCGGATCACGGCGGTCGCGGCCCAGGCACGCTGGCGCTCGGCCCAGGGCGTGCTGTTCACCCCCGCCGAGTTCCTGCGCGTCGCCGAGGACAGCGACCGCACCGCCGAGCTGGGCCGCTGGATGCTGGAGGAGGCCGTCGAACAGGCCGCCGAGCGCGCCGCCACGGGGCTCGCCGTGCCCGTCGCCGTCCGGATGACCGCCCGCCGGCTCCTCGACCGGTCCATGCCCATGGGCTCCGTCGAGGCCCTGCTGACCCGGCACGGCCTGCCGTCCGGTGCCCTGGTCATCGAACTGGCCGAAACCGATCCCAAGATCTCCCTCGACGAGCTGGAGCGCCGCCTCAACGCATTGAGGCGGCTGGGCGTCCGGATCGCTCTGGACGGCTTCGGCAACGGCTACGCCACGATCACCGCACTGCGCCGCCTCCCCGTCGACGTACTGAAACTGGACCGCGGTCTGGTGGAGGGCGTCGTCGAGTCCGCCCGGCTCCACAAGATCACCAGTGGGCTGCTGCGTATCGCGAACGACCTGGGCCTGCAGACCGTGGCCGCCGGAGTGGACCTGCCCGAGCAGGTCATCGCCCTGCGCTCGATGGGCTGCACCCACGGACAGGGCAACGCGTTCTCCGGACCGCTGGACGAGTACCGACTGCGCCGCGCCCTCGCGGCCGGCGCCTACCCCGTGCCCCACGGCCCCGTCGAACCGATCTTCGTGGGAGGTGGCAGCAGCGGTGTCTACGCAGGTGGGAGTACGAGTGCGTACGTGGCCGGGGTGTCCTCGGCCGCGTACGGAACCGGTACGGCCCTCCGCTCACATGATGAGACTCCCGTCCCACCCACTTGACACGCACTGCGTGCCGGGGGGAGGGTCTGTGCCATGCGCACCCGAATTCTCGTACTTGGAAAGCGCGTCGGCTGAGCTGGGAAGCACCGGATCGATGACCCGGAACTCCCAGCGACCGCACCCGGCGCGCTCCCCTCGCTTGCCTCACGGCACGAGGGGTTTTTTGTTGCACAGGCGCAGGCCGAGCAGTAACTGAACACCGCACAAACCTCGCAAAAACCCTCAGCATCGAGAAGAGAATGCCGATGACCGAGCAGGCCACCGGGGCCCACCACCCGCAGCCGCGGCCCCGTTCCGGAGGACAGCAGTCCGCCCCCGAGCAGGTGACGGGAGCGCAGTCCCTCATCCGTTCTCTCGAGGAGGTCGGGGCCGAGACGGTATTCGGCATTCCCGGCGGTGCGATCCTTCCGGCCTACGACCCGCTGATGGACTCCCGGCGGGTGCGCCACGTGCTCGTCCGCCACGAGCAGGGCGCGGGCCACGCGGCCACCGGCTACGCGCAGGCCACCGGCAAGGTCGGCGTCTGCATGGCGACCAGCGGCCCCGGCGCCACCAACCTGGTGACGCCGATCGCCGACGCGCACATGGACTCGGTGCCGCTCGTGGCGATCACCGGCCAGGTCGCGTCCAAGGCGATCGGTACGGACGCCTTCCAGGAGGCGGACATCGTCGGCATCACGATGCCGATCACCAAGCACAACTTCCTCGTCACCAAGGCCGAGGACATCCCGCGGACGATCGCGGAGGCCTTCCACATCGCCTCCACCGGCCGCCCGGGCCCCGTCCTCGTCGACATCGCCAAGGACGCACTCCAGGCGCGCACCACCTTCCAGTGGCCGCCCGCCCAGGACCTGCCCGGCTACCGCCCGGTGACCAAGCCGCACGCCAAGCAGATCCGCGAGGCCGCCCGGCTGATCACCCAGGCCAAGCGGCCCGTCCTGTACGTCGGCGGCGGCGTCCTCAAAGCCGGTGCCACCGCCGAGTTGAAGGTCCTCGCAGAACTCACCGGAGCGCCCGTCACCACCACACTGATGGCGCTCGGCGCATTCCCCGACAGTCACGAGCTGCACGTGGGAATGCCGGGCATGCACGGTGCGGTCACCGCCGTCACCGCGCTGCAGAAGGCCGACCTGATCGTCGCCCTCGGAGCCCGCTTCGACGACCGCGTCACCGGCAAGCTGGACAGCTTCGCCCCGTACGCGAAGATCGTCCACGCCGACATCGACCCGGCCGAGATCGGCAAGAACCGTGCCGCCGACGTGCCGATCGTCGGCGACGCCCGCGAGGTCCTCGCCGACCTGGTGCAGGCGGTGCAGAAGGAGCACAGCGAGGGTCACCGGGGCGACTACACCGCCTGGTGGAAGGACCTCAACCGCTGGCGCGAGACGTACCCCCTGGGCTACGACCAGCCGGACAACGGCTCGCTCTCGCCCCAGCAGGTCATCGAGCGCGTCGGACAGCTCGCCCCCGAGGGCACGATCTTCGCGGCGGGCGTCGGCCAGCACCAGATGTGGGCCGCGCACTACATCCAGTACGAGAAGCCCGCGACCTGGCTGAACTCGGGCGGCGCCGGGACGATGGGGTACGCGGTTCCGGCCGCGATGGGTGCCAAGGCCGGCGCCCCGGACCGTACGGTCTGGGCGATCGACGGCGACGGCTGCTTCCAGATGACCAATCAGGAGCTCACCACCTGCGCCCTGAACAACATCCCGATCAAGGTCGCCATCATCAACAACGGCGCCCTCGGGATGGTCCGCCAGTGGCAGACCCTCTTCTACAACCAGCGGTACTCCAACACCGTGCTGCACTCCGGCCCCGAGGCGGACGGAAAGCAGCCGAGCGCCGGCACCCGCGTCCCCGACTTCGTGAAGCTGTCGGAGGCCATGGGCTGCTACGCGATCCGCTGCGAGTCCCCGGACGACCTCGACAAGTGCATCGAAGAGGCGAACTCGATCAACGACCGTCCCGTCGTGATCGACTTCATCGTCCACGAGGACGCCATGGTGTGGCCGATGGTCGCCGCCGGCACCTCCAACGACGAGGTCATGTTCGCCCGGGACGTCCGCCCCGACTTCGGCGACAACGAAGACGACTGAGAGCCGTAGGTAAAGGAAGCAGACCATGTCCAAGCACACGCTCTCCGTCCTGGTGGAGAACAAGCCCGGTGTCCTCGCCCGGATCACCGCCCTGTTCTCCCGGCGCGGCTTCAACATCGACTCGCTCGCCGTCGGCGTCACCGAGCACCCCGACATCTCGCGCATCACGATCGTGGTGAACGTGATCGAGGCACTGCCGCTCGAACAGGTCACCAAGCAGCTCAACAAGCTCGTCAACGTCCTGAAGATCGTCGAGCTGGAGCCGGCCGCGGCCGTTCAGCGCGAACTCGTTCTGGTGAAGGTGCGCGCCGACAACGAGACGCGCTCCCAGATCGTCGAGATCGTCCAGCTGTTCCGCGCCAAGACCGTGGACGTCTCCCCGGAGGCCGTCACCATCGAGGCCACCGGCGGCAGCGAGAAGCTGGAGGCCATGCTCAAGATGCTGGAGCCGTTCGGCATCAAGGAACTCGTCCAGTCCGGCACGATCGCCATCGGCCGCGGCGCCCGGTCGATCACCGACCGTTCGCTGCGCGCTCTCGACCGATCCGCGTAGGACTCGTGCGCGAAGTCGCATACGCGAAGTCGTACGCGCCCGTATTCCGAGACCCCGAAACTTCCTTTTCCCCTCCCGCCGTACGGTGGGACGCAACACCCAGCACACATAGGAGAGAACCCAGTGGCCGAGCTGTTCTACGACGACGACGCCGACCTGTCCATCATCCAGGGCCGCAAGGTCGCGGTCATCGGCTACGGCAGCCAGGGCCACGCCCACGCGCTGTCGCTCCGTGACTCGGGTGTCGACGTCCGGGTCGGTCTGCACGAGGGCTCCAAGTCCAAGGCGAAGGCCGAGGAGCAGGGCCTGCGCGTGGTGACCCCGTCGGAGGCCGCGGCCGAGGCCGACGTCATCATGATCCTCGTCCCGGACCCGATCCAGGCCCAGGTGTACGAGGAGTCCATCAAGGACAACCTCAACGACGGCGACGCGCTGTTCTTCGGCCACGGCCTGAACATCCGCTTCGGCTTCATCAAGCCCCCGGCCGGCATCGACGTCTGCATGGTCGCCCCGAAGGGCCCGGGCCACCTGGTCCGCCGCCAGTACGAGGAGGGCCGCGGCGTTCCGTGTATCGCGGCCGTCGAGCAGGACGCGACCGGCAACGGTTTCCCGCTGGCGCTCTCGTACGCCAAGGGCATCGGTGGCACGCGTGCGGGCGTCATCAAGACGACCTTCACCGAGGAGACCGAGACCGACCTGTTCGGTGAGCAGGCCGTTCTCTGCGGTGGTACGGCCGCGCTGGTCAAGGCCGGTTTCGAGACGCTGACCGAGGCCGGTTACCAGCCGGAGATCGCGTACTTCGAGTGCCTCCACGAGCTGAAGCTGATCGTGGACCTCATGTACGAGGGCGGCCTGGAGAAGATGCGCTGGTCGGTCTCCGAGACCGCCGAGTGGGGCGACTACATCACCGGCCCCCGCATCATCACGGACGCCACCAAGGCCGAGATGAAGAAGGTCCTGGGCGAGATCCAGGACGGCACGTTCGCCCAGCAGTGGATGGACGAGTACCACGGCGGTCTGAAGAAGTACAACGAGTACAAGCAGCAGGACGCCGAGTCCCTGCTGGAGACCACCGGCAAGGAGCTGCGCAAGCTCATGTCGTGGGTCAACGACGACGACGCGTAAGCCGTGCGGACGGGGCCGTGGCAATCTGTCGCGGCCCCGTCGCCGAACCTCCGGTAACCCGCTTGTCCATGGTGTCCAGCCACGGATGAGTGATCCTTCCGTGGAGGCGTAAGACGACCTCCATTGCGGCACTAGACTGCTCCACTAAATACGCGTCGGGCCCACAGCGTCGTGCGTCTTCCACGCGGCAATCGCGACACCGAGGAGTTTCAGGCACGTCCCCACGCCGCCCGGTACGCACTCTCGCTGCACCGGCCAAAGGCCCAAGTAGCTCCGCTACGAGGACCTTCGCCCGGCACACCGAGAGCACGCACCGAACGACGCGGGAACGCACCCGGAACTCCCCGGCGCCGCTCCCTCCACCGCATGCGGCCGTCGGGACGGCCGTCCGCATTGGACCTGTGAGGACTCACGTGAGCTCGAAACCTGTCGTACTCATCGCTGAAGAGCTGTCGCCCGCGACCGTCGACGCCCTGGGCCCGGACTTCGAGATCCGGCACGCGAACGGCGCGGACCGCGCCGAACTGCTGCCCGCCATCGCCGACGTCGACGCGATCCTGATCCGTTCCGCGACGAAGGTCGATGCCGAGGCCATCGCCGCCGCGCGCAAGCTGAAGGTCGTCGCACGAGCCGGCGTCGGCCTGGACAACGTAGACGTCTCCGCCGCCACCAAGGCCGGCGTGATGGTCGTCAACGCCCCCACCTCGAACATCGTGACCGCCGCCGAGCTGGCCTGTGGTCTGCTCCTGGCCTCCGCGCGTCACATCCCGCAGGCCAACACCGCGCTCAAGAACGGTGAGTGGAAGCGCTCCAAGTACACCGGCGTCGAGCTCGCGGAGAAGACCCTCGGTGTCGTGGGTCTGGGCCGCATCGGCGCGCTCGTTGCCCAGCGCATGTCGGCCTTCGGCATGAAGGTCGTCGCCTACGACCCGTACGTACAGCCCGCGCGGGCCGCGCAGATGGGCGTCAAGGTCCTGTCGCTGGACGAGCTGCTCGAGGTCTCCGACTTCATCACCGTGCACCTGCCCAAGACGCCCGAGACCGTCGGTCTCATCGGCGACGAGGCGCTGCACAAGGTCAAGCCTTCGGTGCGGATCGTCAACGCCGCGCGCGGCGGGATCGTCGACGAGGCCGCGCTGTACTCCGCGCTCAAGGAGGGCCGCGTCGCCGGTGCCGGCCTCGACGTGTACGCGAAGGAGCCCTGCACGGACTCCCCGCTCTTCGAGCTCGACGAGGTCGTCTGCACCCCGCACCTCGGTGCCTCCACGGACGAGGCGCAGGAGAAGGCCGGTATCTCCGTCGCCCGCTCGGTGCGCCTCGCGCTCGCCGGCGAGCTGGTCCCGGACGCGGTGAACGTCCAGGGCGGCGTCATCGCCGAGGACGTCAAGCCGGGTCTGCCGCTCGCCGAGAAGCTCGGCCGCATCTTCACCGCCCTCGCGGGCGAGGTCGCGGTCCGCCTCGACGTCGAGGTGTACGGCGAGATCACCCAGCACGACGTCAAGGTGCTCGAACTCTCCGCGCTCAAGGGCGTGTTCGAGGACGTCGTCGACGAGACCGTGTCGTACGTGAACGCTCCGCTGTTCGCGCAGGAGCGTGGCGTCGAGGTGCGGCTGACCACGAGCTCGGAGTCCTCGGACCACCGGAACGTGGTGACCGTGCGCGGCACCCTCGGTGACGGCCAGGAGGTCTCGGTCTCCGGCACGCTCGCCGGCCCCAAGCACCACCAGAAGATCGTCGCGGTCGGCGAGTACGACGTGGATCTGGCGCTCGCCGACCACATGGTCGTCCTCAACTACACCGACCGTCCCGGTGTCGTCGGCACCCTCGGCCGGATCCTCGGCGAGGCGGGCATCAACATCGCGGGTATGCAGGTCGCCCGTGCGGACGTGGGTGGCGAGGCTCTGGCCGTGCTGACCGTGGACGACACGGTTCCGCAGACTGTGTTGACGGAGCTGGCTGAGGAGATCGGCGCCACTCAGGCTCGGTCGGTCAACCTCGTCTGAGGATGCCCGCCACTGGGGGCTGCCGCCCCCAGGCCCCCGCATCGCGCTGACGCGCTCGTCCTCAAACGCCGGACGGGCTGAGAGGCTTTTGGCTGCGGGTTGGGTGTGGCTGGGCTAAAAGATTGCGCAGTCCCCCGCGCCCCTGAATAGGGGCGTGCGGAACTGCCCAATCTTTTTGCGGGGGTTCGGGGGCGGAGCCCC
>NZ_JAPWHT010000280.1:0-13601 GCF_027270795.1 Streptomyces sp. ActVer | reverse complement strand
CCCACCCGCCGCCAGGCGCTCGTCCGCTTCCGGGGAACGTCGGCCGAACCGGTCGGTGAGCCCGGGCAGGTGACCGGAATCGTCGACGCCGTCCTCGACGCCGGGCGGGTGGGGCTCGCCGCCGAGCACGTCGGCGGCAGCGCGCATGCCCTGGGCGCGACCCTGGATTACGTCTCACAACGAACTCAATTCGGTCGCGCCATCGGCTCGTTCCAGGCGGTCAAGCACCGACTGGCCGATCTGCTGGTCGAGGTGGAAGGGGCGCGGTCGGCGTCGGCGTACGCGAGCGCCTGTCTGGCGGAGTGGACTCCGGAGTTGCCGGTCGCCGCGAGCGCCGCGGCGGTGGCCTGCACCGGCGCGTACCGACTCGCCACGACCGAATACGTGCAGCTCCACGGCGGTATCGGCTTCACGTGGGAACACCCGGCGCATCTGTACGTCCGCCGGGCGCGGGCCGACGAGGCGCTGTTCGGCACCGCCGACGACCACCGTCTGAGGTTGGCGGGACTGCTCGGTCTCGCCGGCGCTTCGGGCTGAGTGGCGGTTCCCGATCCATTGACAGGGGCATCCACTGCCCGCAGAATCATACTGAATTCAGTTCAGTTTGGAGGAGCTCATGGCAGTCGAAGACGAGATCCAGTTCGAGCGGGACGGGCACGTCGCACGGGTCTGGCTGAACCGGCCGCACAAGAAGAACTGCGTGACCGTGCCGATCCTCAACCGGCTCGACGAGATCATCACCGAGGTGGACGCCGACCCGGAGCTGCGTGTGCTGGTGCTGCGCGGGCGGGGCAACACCTTCTGCTCCGGGTTCGACCTGGACAGCCTCAAGGCCGAGTTCATCGGCAGCTCCACCGCCATCGACGTCGCCGTGCTGTCGGCGAAGGTCTGCGACCGGCTCTACTCGATGAAGACGCCGTCTATCGCCGTCCTCGAAGGCCATGTCACCGCGGGCGGCTTCGAGTTGATGATCTCCTGCGACTTCGCGATCGCCGCGGACGACGCGCTGATCGGCGACTTCCACATCCGTCGCGCGCTGTTCGGCGGGGCGGGGCCCATCTACCGGGTGCCGCGCATGATCGGCGTCCGCAAGACCAAGGAGCTCATGCTCACCGGCAAGCTGCTCACCGGTGTGGAGGCCGCGGAGTTCGGGCTCATCAACTCCTCGGCGCCGGCGGACAAGCTGGACGCGACGGTCGAGGAGTTCTCCGACCAGCTGGTCGACAAGAGCCCGTTCACCATGTGGATCACCAAGATGACCATCGACCGCAGCCTCGACGCCGACATCCAGTCGCTGATGGTCATGGAGCATCTCGCGGTCGGTGTGATGCTCAACTCCGAGGACGCGGCGGAGGATGTGGCGGCCTTCCTGGAGAAGCGGGAACCGCAGTGGAAGGGACGCTGAGCACCGTGGCGGACCCCGGGAGCCGACTGCGCGGCTCCCGGTGCGCCGGTTGCGCGGTGGCCGTCTACCCCGCCGACCCGGCGTGCCCGCGCTGCGGGGGACCGGCCGAGCAGGTCACTCTCTCCGGTACGGGCACGCTGTGGACGTGGACCGTCCAGCGGTACGCGCCCAAGTCGCCGCCGTACGTCGTCCCCGCCGCCGGATTCCAGCCGTTCGCCGTGGGATATGTCGAACTGCCGGAGGGCGTCCGGGTGTTGGCCGTGCTGGACATCCGGCCCGAGGACGCGGAGATCGGCATGCCGCTGAGCCTCGCGGCGGGGGACGGCGTGCCCAGGGCCGTGGGAGTCAGGGCATGAGCGCCGAAGAGGTGCTGGTCTGCGGCGCCGGAATCACCTCCTTCGCCCGTACGGAGGACCACGGCAGGCAACTCGCCGTACGGGCCGTCCGGTCCGCACTCGCCGACGCCGGAGTGCCCTGGTCCCGGGTGCGGGCGGCCTACGGCGGCAGCGACGCGGCAGGCAACGCCGACACGCTCGTCAGCGAACTCGGCCTGACCGGCGTGCCGTTCATCAACGTCCGCAACGGCTGCGCCACCGGCGGCAGCGCCCTGGTGTCGGCCGTGGGCGCGATCCGCTCCGGCGCGGCGGACGTCGCCCTAGCCGTCGGCTTCGACAAACACCCGCGCGGCGCCTTCGACCCGCGGCCCGCCGACTGGGGGCTCGACGAGGCATACGGGCGCGACGGGCTCATGGTGACCACACAGTTCTTCGCCATGAAGATCCAGCGGTACATGCACGACCACGGCATCAGCGCCCGGACTCTCGCACTGGTCGCCGAGAAGGCGTACGCGAACGGGGTTCGCAACCCCCACGCGTGGCGCCGCAAGCCGGTCGACGCGGACGAGATCCTGGCGTCCGGCATGGTCAACGACCCGCTGACCCGGTACATGTTCTGCTCGCCCGGCCAGGGCGCGGTCGCCCTGATCCTGTGCAACCGCGCGGTCGCCGACGAGCTGGAAGGCACCCCGGTCGCGCTGCGGGCCGCGGTCGTACGGACCCGGCGGTTCGGCTCCTTCGAGGTGTTCAGCCCCTGGGCGCCACCCGGGACGCCGACCAGCGTGAGCGCGGACGCCGCCCGACTGGCCTTCGAGGAGGCCGGGTTGGGGCCGGGCGACATCGACGTGTGCCAGCTCCAGGACACCGAGAGCGGTGCCGAGGTGATGCACATGGCCGAGTGCGGGTTCTGCGAGCACGGCGAGCAGGAGCGGCTGATCCCCTCCGGCGCGACCGCGATCGGCGGGGCGCTGCCGGTCAACACCGACGGCGGCTGCATCGCCAACGGGGAGCCCATCGGCGCCTCCGGACTCCGCCAAGTCCACGAGCTCGTCCAGCAGTTGCGCGGCAGGGCGGGCGAGCGGCAGGTGCCGGGCGAACCGTCGACCGGCTTCACACATGTCTACGGGGCACCGGGCGTCAGCGCCTGCACCGTGCTGACCCGTTGATCCAGGTACCTGATTCGCCGAAGGGAGGACCATGAGCGGTATCCCCGAACCCGAGGAGTTCCGTGCCGAGGCCCGGCGCTGGCTGGCCGGCACGGCGGAGCAATGCGCCGCGCGCCAGGACTGGGACAGCGGCGACGACTCCGTGGCCGTCTTCGAGAACTGGACCGAGACCGAGGAGCGCGCACACACCGAGCGGATACGGGACTGGGAGCGCACCCGGTACGACCGGGGCTGGGGCGCGCTCGACTGGCCGCCGGAGTACGGCGGCCGCGAACTGCCCACGTACTACGAGCAGTTGTACCGGACCGAGGAGGCCGCCTTCGACGTGCCCCGGCGCACCGAGGTCTTCCCGGTCACCCAGCAGCTCGTCGCCCCCGCGATCCGCATCTGGGGCACCGACGAACAGAAGGCTCGCTGGCTGCGCCCCATGCTCCGCACGGACGAACTCGCCTGCCAGCTCTTCTCCGAGACGGAGGCGGGTTCCGACCTCGCCGCCGTCCGCACGCGGGCGGTACGCGAAGGGGACGGCTGGCTGCTGCGCGGCCACAAGGTCTGGACGTCCGGCGCCCGCGTGGCCACCTGGGGTGTCGCCGTCTGCCGAACCGACCCGGACGTGCCCAAGCACGCGGGCATCACGGTCTTCCTGGTCCGGATGGACGCGCCCGGCGTGACCGTGAGGCCCATCCGGCAGATGACCGGCGGTTCCAGCTTCAACGAGGTCTATCTCGACGGCGTCTTCGTGCCGGACGCGGACCGGCTCGGCCCGGTGGGGCAGGGCTGGCGGGTGACGCTCACCGTGCTCGCGGCCGAGCGGCTGGACTCGGGAGGCCTCGGACTGGACAACGCCGACCGTGCCCTCCACCTCGCCCGCCGGCTGCCCCGCCCGCTCACCGGCGGTGAACGGCAGCAGGCGGCAGACCTGTACGTCCGCGCCCTCGTTCAGCGACTCATCGGACTGCGTGTCACGGCAGCCGTGGCCGCCGGCCGTGAACCGGGCGCGGAGGCCTCCGTCGGCAAACTCCACGCCACCGCGACCATGCGGGCCACCACCGACCTCGTACAGCAGTTGCTCGGACCGCGACTGGCCGCCGACACGGGGGAGTGGGGCACGTTCGCCTGGACCGAGCACCTGCTCGGCGCACCCGGATACCGCATCGCCGGCGGCAGTGACGAGATCCAGCGCACGATCCTGGCCGAGCGAGTGCTGGGCCTGCCCAAGGAGCCGAAAGGGGCGGTGAGTTGAGTACAGCGACCGACGTGACCGCACTCGCCGGACGGGTGCGCGAGCGGCTCGCCGCCCGGCATCCGGGCGTGCCCTTCGGCGAGTTGCGCACCCTGCCCGGCGGCCACTCGGGGCTCACCTACTCGATCGCGGCGGGATCGGCCTCGTACGTCGTGAAGGCGGTGCCGCCCGGGCAGCGGCCCATTGGCCGCAATGACGTGCTCCGCCAGGCCCACGTGCTGCGGGCCCTCACCGGAGCGTCGGTCCCCGTGCCCGAGGTGTTCGCCGTCGACGATCGGGAACCTGCCTGGTTCGCCATGGAGTTCGTGGACGGCGAGGCGGTCGAGCCGGTCCTGGACGAGCACCGGCTCGATCCGGGCCTGTGCCGGACACGGATGCTGGCCCTGGCCGGGGTGCTGAGGGACCTGCACGGCACGAAGACCGAGGTCACCTCGGAACTCCTCGATCCGGCAGGGGAGTTGGAGCGGTGGGGACGCACCATGCGAGCCGTGCCGGAGGACCTCCGGCCGGGTGCGGAGGAGTTGCTGAGCCGCCTCGCCTCCATGGTCCCGGACGGCATGCCACCCACCCTGACCCACGGCGACTTCCGGCTCGGCAACGTCCTGTGCCGGGGCGAGCGACCCGCGGCCGTCGTCGACTGGGAGATCTGGAGCCTCGGGGACCCCCGCATCGATCTCGGCTGGTTCCTTCTCTTCGCCGACCACCGGAACTTCCCTCGATTGGGCTGCCCGGTCCCGGGTCTGCCGACCGAGGAGGAGCTGCTGGCCGCCTATGCGGACGGCGGCACCGGACTCCCCGACCTTGCCTGGTTCCGTGCCCTGGCCCGCACCAAGATGGCCGCGATCATGGGCCACAACCTGCGCAGACACCGCGAGGGCAAGCACCACGACCCCGACCAGGAGCGGCTGCCGCCGACCATCGCGGCGATGATCCGCACGGCGCTCGACATCCTCGCGCAACGGTCTTGAAGGAGCACCACCATGGATTTCGGACTCTCCCCGAGGACCGACGAACTCCGCTCGCGCATGGCCGCGTTCATGGACGAGTACGTCTTCCCCGCCGAGCCCGTGTACGACCGGCAACTGGCCCAGGCGGGCAACCCGCACGAACTTCCGCCGGTCATGCGCGAGTTGAAGGAGAAGGCGCGCGCCGAGGGGCTGTGGAACCTCTTCCTCGCGCACGGCGACTGGGGCGCAGGGCTGACGAACCTCGAATACGCGCCGCTCGCCGAGCTGGCCGGACGATCGGTCATCGGCCCCGAGGTGTTCAACTGCTCGGCCCCGGACACCGGCAACATGGAACTGCTGGCCCTGTTCGGCTCACCGGAGCAACAGGTCCGCTGGCTGCGGCCGTTGCTCGCGGCCGAGATCCGTTCGTGCTTCGCGATGACCGAGCCGGAGGTGGCCAGCTCCGACGCACGCAACATCCGCACCAGGATCACCCGCGACGGCGACGAGTACGTCGTCAACGGCCACAAGTGGTACACCTCCGGGATCCTCGATCCGGACTGCCGGCTGATCATCCTCATGGGCGTGACCGACCCGGACGCGCCCGCGTACCGGCAGCAGAGCATGCTGTTGATCCCGCGCGACACCCCCGGCATCACCGTCCTGCGCGACCTGCCGATGTTCGGCTACACCGACCGCTGCGGCCACGGCGACGTCCTCTTCGAGGATGTACGGGTGCCTGTGTCGGGCCTGTTGGGCGGCGAAGGAGAGGGATTCGCCCTGGCCCAGGGGAGGTTGGGCCCCGGACGCATGCACTACGCCATGCGCGCCGTCGGATTCGCCGAGCGGGCGCTGGAGTTGATGTGCCGCCGGACCCTGGCCCGTACTGCCTTCGGCGGCGCCCTCGCCGAGCAGGGCGTCGTCCGCGAGTGGATCGCCCGCAGTCGGATCGAGATCGAGCAACTGCGGCTGCTGGTCCTCAAGTCCGCCTGGCTCATGGACTCCTCGGGCAACGCGGCCGCCCGTACCGAGGTCGCCGCCATCAAGGTGGCCGCGCTGGAGGTCGCTCATCGAGTGGTCGACCGGGCGGTCCAGGCGCACGGGGCCGCCGGGGTCAGCGACGACACCGTACTGGCGCGGCTGTTCGCCATCACCCGGGCGCTGAAGATCGCGGACGGGCCCGACGAGGTGCATCTGCGGACCGTGGCACGCCGTGAACTGACCAAGTACCGCGAGGAGTCGGCATGAGCGGACACGCACTGCACGGCCGTGTCGCCGTGATCACCGGTGGTTCCCGGGGCATCGGCCTGGGCATCGCCAAGGCGTACCGGGAGGCGGGAGCCCATGTGGTGATCGCCGCTCGCAAACCGGACGGACTCGCCGTCGCACGCGAGGAGTTGCTCCGCGTCAAGGGCGACGGCGAGGTGCACGAGATGGTCGCCAACGCCGGGGAGCCGGACGACGCCGAGCGTTGTACCGAGGAGACCATGGCACGGCTCGGCCGCCTCGACATCCTCGTCAACAACGCGGCCACCAACCCGTACATGGGCGATCTGCTCGACCTCGACCTGCCGCGCGCGGAGAAGACCGTACGGGTCAACCAGTACGGCATGATCGCCTGGACCCGGTGCGCCTGGCGGGCGTGGATGGCGGAGCACGGGGGAGCGGTCGTCAACATCGCCTCGGTCGGCGGGCTGATCGTCGATCCGCACATCGGCTGGTACAACGCCACGAAGGCGGCGATGCTCCACATGACGCGGCAGCTCGCGTACGAACTCGGGCCGCGGGCGCGGGTGAACGCGATCGCGCCCGGTCTGATCAAGACCGAGCTGGCGCGGGCCGTCTGGGAGCCGAGGGAACCGATCCTCACCGCGAAGCTGCCGCTGCGCAGGCTGGGCACGGTGGAGGACGTGGCGAACGCCGCGGTGTTCCTCGCCTCCGACGCGTCGGCGTGGATGACCGGCCAGACGCTCGTCCTGGACGGCGGGGCGACCGTGCTGCCGATCGGGGTGGACGCATGACGACGGCCTCCCCGACGAACCGGGACGCGGACCTGTTCTCGTTGCACGGCCGGACGGCTGTCGTCACCGGGGCCTCCTCAGGGCTCGGGGCCAGGTTCGCGACCGTCCTGGCCGCCGCCGGCGCCACGGTGTTCGCCGCGGCCCGCAGACCCGACCGGCTCAAGGAACTGGCCGACGAGGATCCGCGTATCCACCCCGTCGTCTGCGACGTCTCTCGGGAGGCGGACCGGGTGCGACTGGCCGAGACCGTGCTGGCGGCCGGCGGACGCTTCGACATCCTCGTCAACAACGCGGGGGCGCCCGGAGCGGTTCGGGCGCAGGACGAGAGCGCCGACGACTTCGCGGACGTACTCGCCGTGAACCTCGTGGCCGCCTTCCATCTCGCCCGGCTGCTTGCGGAGGCGCCGCCCTCCGGCCGTACGCGATCCATCGTGAACGTCTCGTCCGTCCTCGGGCTGGTCTCCGGTGCCCCGATGGGCGGCGCCGCCTACGCCGCCTCGAAGGCCGGACTCGTCGGGCTGACCCGTGAACTGGCCGGTCAGTGGGGGCAGTCGGGGATCCGCGTCAACGCCCTGGCTCCCGGCTGGTTCCGCACCGAGATGACCCACGAGTTGTTCGCGGACGAGCGGTCGCGGCGGTGGGTCGAGCGCGGCACGATGCTCGGCCGGGGCGGTGAACAGGGCGAACTGGACGGGGCGTTGCTGTATCTGGCCTCGGACGCGTCCTCGTACTGCACCGGGCAAGTGCTCACCGTGGACGGCGGGTGGACGGCGCGATGAGGGTGACGGTCGAGGTCGGCGCCGACGGGGTGGCGCGCGTCCAGATGTGCCGCGGGGACGGCAACGCGATCGACCTGGCGATGGCCCGGGCGCTGCTGGAGGCCGCGCGGGAGTGCGAGCGGGCGGGAGCACGGGCGGTGCTGCTCACCGGGCAGGGGCGGTACTTCTGTGTCGGAGGCGACCTGAAGGAGTTCGCGGCCCTCTCCGGTGATCGGCTGGTCGCGCACCTCACCGAGGTCACCGACGCGCTGCACGGAGCGCTGCGGATCCTCGCCGGTCTCGACGCGCCCCTGGTGACGGCCGTGCAGGGGAGTGCGGCGGGGGCCGGGCTGGGGCTCGCCGCGGCGGCCGACCTGTGCTTCGCGGCCTCGGACGCCGGCTTCACGGCCGCGTACACCGGCATCGGGTACTCGCCGGACGCCGGGGTCAGCTGGTCGCTCCCCCGGCTCGTCGGACCGAGGCGTGCGTTGGACCTGCTGTTGACCAACCGCCGGATCCCGGCCGCCGAGGCGCTGGACATGGGACTGGTGAGCCGAATCGTCGCGCCGGAGCGGCTGTACGAGGAGGCCGCCGAGGCAGCGAGCGCGCTGGCGCACGGGGCCACGGGGGCGTACGGGGCGACCCGGCGGCTGGTCGCCGGGGCACTGTCGGCGGAGTTCGGCGAACACCTCGACGCGGAGGCCCGCCAACTGGCCGCCGCCGCGGTCTCCGCCGAGGGGCGGGAAGGCGTGGCCGCGTTCCTCGGCAAGCGTCGGCCCGACTTCACGCACGCCCCGGTCCCGTGAGCACCGGGGTTGGTCCGGTCGACCCTCTTCCATTCGTAACCGACTTGAACTTGGGTCTACTCTCGGACACCCGAGCGGTGATCGGTGCCGGTCGTGGCGAGAAGAGGGAGAGACGATGGTGAGCGCGCGGATCGTGGATCCGGACGAGGGGCCCAGGTCCAAGCGGGCCGCGATTCTCGTGGCGGCCGTGGAGCGGTTCGGGGAGGACGGCTACGAGAACACGAAGTGGTCCGAGGTCGCCGACCGGGTGGGCATCGGGCAGACCGCCCTCTACCACTACTTCGAGTCCAAGGCCCACTGCCTGCTGACCATCATGCGCCTGGAGCTGCAGCGCTCCCACGACATGTTCGTCGAGGCCACGGCCGGGAGGTCGGAGCCGGTCGAGGAGCTGCGCGCGGGGGTCCGTACCGCCTTCGCGGTCACTGAGCAGGAGATCCGCCAGATGCGCATCCTGCAGGCCAACATGTCCCTGCTCGCCACCCCGCGGAAGTCCAAGCGCGAGGAGACCGAGCGCGTCGCGGCCCGCCAGCTGGTGCAGATGGTCGAGCGGGACTGGACGAACCTGCTGATGCGCGGCATGGCCAAGGGCGCCTTCCCGGTCCGGGACGCGCACACCCTCGGGCTCGCCGTCCTCGGGATGATCGTGAGCGTCTGGCGCTGGTACCGCCCGAGCGGAGCGATCCCGCTTCCGGAGATCAGCGACATGATCGAAGGATGCGTGGTGCGCATGGTCGCCGAGTAGTAGTCCCGGCTGCCGGCCACGTCCCGCCTCTTGCCGGGGGCGGGACACCCGCCTTACATTCAAACTGAAGTGAACTCAGGTTGTTTTGGAACGCAGAAACGCTGACAGGAACGCTGAGGAGAACGATCAGCATGGTGCTTCGCGCATACATGGCCGCCATGGACGGCCAGGATCCCGACAAGGCCCTGGAACTCCTGGAGCCCGACTTCCGCTTCCTCATCGCGCTTCCCGGCGGGCAGCGGGCCGGGGAGTCCCGCGAGGACTTCGCCGGCTACATCGCCGGGCGCGCCGCGGTGGACCGTACCCACGAGATCATGCGGTACGCGGTCGACGGAGACGTCGAGACGGTGTACGGCTTCGTGGTCGAGAAGGGCGTGACCACCGGCGCCTTCCTCTCCGCCGCGCAGATCTCGCCCGCCGGGCTGATGGCGCGCTACCAGTCCTTCTTCACCACCGACTTCGACCTGGTGGACCGGCCATGACCACACAGTCCCCCGCCTCCCGGTCCACTGCGTCCGGGCCCGCCGCCCCGCAGCCCGGCGCCTCTTTCCTGACGACCTGGTTCGCGATCCTGGACAGCGAGGACGCAGACCGGATCCTCGACCTGATCGGCGACGACTTCTCGTTCTCGATCCTTTTCTCCACCGGCGGGGACGGCGCGACCGACTTCCACGGCGGCCGGGCCGAGATGGAGGGCTACCTCGCCCAGCGCGAGGTGGGCGTCCGCACCCACCACCTGCTCTCCGCGAGCACCGTCGGCCGGGACGAGCTGTTCCTGGGCGAGGTGCGGCGTCACGGCGAGCTGGAGGCGACCTTCGTGGCCTCCGCGCGCCTGACCGGCACGGGCCGGGTGCGGCGGCTGCTCATCGGGCGCTCCCCGTCCGTGCTGTTCACCTGAGGAGTCCCGAGAAGCCCGAGAAGTGTGAGGAGAGACGATGTACAACCTCGTGCTGCTGGCCGCCCGGCCGTCCGACTGGACCCATGAGCGGTTCATCGACTGGTGGCGCGGCGACCACGCCGAACTGACCCGCACCCTGCCCGGACTCAGGTCCTGGCGGCACACCGAGATCGACACGGCCCTCGAACCGCGCTCCGAGGGCTGGGACGGCGTCTCCGTCCTGGGGTTCGACTCCGCGGAGGACCTGCGCAAGGCCCTCGACAGCCCCGAATGGGCGGCGGCCGTCGCCCAGGTCGGCGACATGAAGGGCCGCCGGATCGCGGTCATGGGCGGCGAGAAGGACATGCTCGCGGGCTGAGCGGGGAGCGGGCTGAGCGGGCCGAGTGGGCCGAACGTGTCGGCGTGTGGGCCGGCCGGCGGGGACGAACATCACCACCTTTCGCGCGACGAGGCGAGGAAGCGGATGCGACAGACAGTACGAGCTTTCCAGGAGCGGGCCGAGGAGGCCGACTTCACGGCCGTCGTCGACGACGCCGGACCGCACAGCGCGCGCGAACTCCTGGCGCGCGCGGCCGACCTGGCCGACACCATGACACCTGACGGAACCCCCGGCGGCACGGTCCTCCTCCAGGCCGACAACACCTGGCGCACCGTCGCGGCGACTCTCGCCGTGGGGATGACCGGCGGTGTCCTGGCCCTGGTCAACCGGCACACGACCCGGGCGGAGTTCGCCGCCGCCCTGGAGGACATCCGCCCCGACGTCGTGATCGCCGAGCCTGCCGCGCTCCAGGAGTGGCAAGGCCGGGAGAGTCTGCCGGGCGCGCGGCAGGCCGAGGTGCTCGACGGCTGGACGGTCCTCGCCGGCCGCGGCCCGCGCGACGTATCCCGCTGGTCCGGCGGCGCCCTCATCGGACTCACGTCCGGCTCGACCGGACGGCCCAAGGGCGTCGTCCAGTCCGAGAGCGCACTGCGGTACGCCTGCTCCAGCACCGCCGACATCAACGGGCTGCGCGACGGTGACGCGGTGGCCGCCGTCGTCCCCCTCTCCTCCACCGCCGCGTACTGCTTCGGCGTCTGCATGGCGCTCATGCTCGGCGGACCGCTCGTCCTGAGCGGACGATGGGACCGAGAGGAGGCACTCGCGCGGATGGCGGCCCACGACGTCCGGTGGACCATGTGCGTGCCGACCATGGCCCTCCAGATGGGCTCGGCGGCGGCCGGATCGCGCGTCCTCGAAGGGGTCCGCTCGATCACTGTCGGAGGCGGTCCCATGGACCGCGGTGCGCTCGCCCGCGCCGAACGCTCCCTCGGTACGAGGATCCTGCGGGTGTTCGGCATGTCCGAGTGCCTGGGACACACCTCGCCGCGCCCCGGGGACCCCGAGGAGCTCCGCCTGGACCGCGACGGCCAGCCCTTCCCCGGCACCGAGCTGCGTGCGGTCGCCCCGGACGGCAAGGTCCTGGGCCCCGGCCGGACGGGCCGGGCAGAGGTCCGCGGTCCCTCCCTGTTCCTCGGCTACGCACGCGACGGCAAGGTCGAGCCGCCCGCCCTCACGCCGGACGGCTTCTTCCCCACCGGGGACCTGCTCATGACCGGCGAAGACGGCACGGTCACCATCATGGGCCGTGAGAAGGACGTCATCATCCGCGGTGGCCGCAACCTCGACATCACCGAGATCGAGCGGGCCGTCGCCGGGCACCCGTCGGTGGCCCGCGTCTGCGTGGCACCCGTACCGGATCCGCTGCTCGGCGAACGCGCCGCTGTCCTGGTCGTGCCCGAGGACAGCGGCGACGCACTCGGCCTCGACGAGATCGTCGCGCACCTCGCCGGCACTGGCCTGTCCAAGGCCAAGTGGCCCGAATTCGCTTTCACCGTCGGCGAGTTGCCGCAGACCACCGTCGGCAAACTCGACCGGTCGGGAGCCCGGGAACTCGCACGCGAACTGCACGCACGGCTCTCCGCGGCACCGCAAGCAGAGCTGGAACCGGAAGCGGCACCGGCCCCGGAGCAAGAACAACAACCCGCTCGTCAAGGAGATGCATGACCACCCCCACGACCCGTGTCACCCGCTTCGACCGCGGCAGGTGGGCGGAGGCAGGAGCCGAGACCGTACGTCCCGGTGTCCACCGCATCCCGCTGCCGCTGCCGGACGACGGACTGCGGGCCGTCAACGTCTACGCCCTCGAAGGGCTGACGGAAGGGGTGGTCCTGATCGACGGGGGATGGTCGATCCCCGAGTCCCGCAGGGCACTTGAGGACGCGCTGGGCGGGCTCGGCCACGACCTCGGTGCGATCAGCCACGTCCTGGTCACCCACATCCACCGCGACCACTACACCCAGGCCGTCGAACTGCGCAGACTGCTCGGCTCCCGGGTCTACCTGGGCTCCGGCGAGCGCCGCGGTCTGGAACTGCTCGGGGAACTGCGCACGGACCAGCCGGTCGGCTCGCTTCGGACGCTTCACCGGGCCGGCGCCCACGAACTCGCCGAGCGTATCGCCGGGATGGACCACGGCGGCTTCGACCCGAGCGTGTGGGAGGCCCCGGACCGCTGGCTGGAGAGCGAGGAACTCCGGTTCGGGGAAGTCGGGTTGACGGTCGTCCCCACCCCCGGCCACACCCGCGGACATGTCGTCTACCTCGACCGGGCCCGGGGCCTGCTGTTCTCCGGGGACCACGTGCTGCCGCACATCACCCCCTCCATCGGCTTCGAACTCGGCGGTGGCACACTGCCGTTGGGCGACTACCTCGCCTCGCTGCGACTGATGACCACACTCTCCGACGCCCGGCTGCTGCCCGCGCACGGCCCGGTCGGCGGCAGCGTCCACGCACGCGTCGGCGAACTGCTGGCCCACCACGACGACCGGCTCACCGAGACGCTCACGGTCCTAGGCGGCCGTACGCTCAACGCCCATGCCGTGGCGGGGGAGTTGGGCTGGACCCGGCGCAAGGTGGCCTTCGCCGACCTCAGCCCGTTCAACCAGATGCTCGCCGTCAGCGAGACCGCGGCACACCTGGACGTCGTGGTGGCCGACGGCCGTGCGCGCCGCACGCATGAGGACGGCATCGACCTGTACGCCGTCGTCCCCGCCACTGCCTAGCGGGCGGGCCCTCGCCGAACAGGCCGCACCGGCACCCTGAGACATCACAGGATGTGCCCGTCCCCGTTGGATGCCAAGGTCGATGACCATGACCATCGAACGGAGGAACCGATGCTGACGTCGCGGCAACTCAGGTCGCGAAAGGGCTCGGCGGCCGTCGCGGGGGCGGCCACCGTACTGC
>NZ_JAPWHT010000027.1:0-40792 GCF_027270795.1 Streptomyces sp. ActVer | reverse complement strand
GCCCCGCCCGGCGGCGTCCCAGGCACGGTTGCGCCGTCCACCCCGGCAACAGTCAACCGCGGCACGGCCGCCAGCAGCCGCTTCGTGTACTCGTGCGTCGGCCGCAGCAGAACCTCTTCCACCGGGCCGGTCTCCACGATCTCCCCGTCCAGCATCACCGCGACCCGGTCCGCGAAGTCCGCGACGACGCCCATGTTGTGGGTGACGAGGAGGACGCCGGTGCCGGAGTCCGCCGCGAGGGCCCGGAGCAGGTCGAGGATCTCGGCCTGGACGGTGACGTCGAGCGCGGTGGTCGGCTCGTCGGCGATCAGGAGGCTCGGGGAGTTCGCGATCGCCATGGCGATGACGACCCGCTGCCGCTGTCCGCCGGAGAGCTGGAAGGGGTACGCGGACGCCCGCTTCTCGGGATCCGGGATACCCACCCGGCGCAGCAGTCCGACCGCCTCTCCGGCGGCTTCGCGCGCGGAGACCGGCCGGTGGTTGCGTACGACCTCCGCGATCTGTGCCCCGATCCGGGTCAGCGGATCGAGGGCGGTCGCCGGCTCCTGGAACACCATCGACACCGTGCGCCCCCGCAAACCCATGAGGTCGGCCTCGGCGGCGCCGACGACGTCCGTGCCGTCGACCGAGGCCCGGCCCGACGCCCGCGCGTTCCCCGGCAGCAGCCCCATCGCGGCGAGCGCGACCGTCGACTTCCCGGACCCGGACTCGCCGACCAGCGCCAGCGTCTCCCCGGGCCGTACGTGCAGCGACACCCCGCGCACGGCGGGCACGTCACCCGTCTCCGTGGAGAAGGTCACCCCGAGGTCCTCGACCTCCAGGATGCTGCCCGTACCGCCCACACCGCCCACACCGCTCGTCCCCGTCGTGTCCTTCATGCCCGCCCCTTCACGTCGAACGCGTCCCGCAGCCCGTCCCCGACGGCGTTGAAGGCGCACACGACGAGGATGATCGCGAGGCCCGGCGGCACGATCAGCCACCAGCGCCCGGAGTACGCGGCCGTCAGCCCGGCCGACAGCATTCCGCCCCAGTCGGTCGAGGGCGGCTGGACACCGAGTCCGAGGTACGAGACGTACGCGACGAGCAGGATCGCGTCGGCGACCTGGAACGTCGCCGCGACCACGATGGTCGAGACCGAGTTCGGCAGGATGTGCCGGAAGATCGCCCGGCCGTGGGTCCCGCCGATCGCGCGGAGCGTCAGCACGTAGTCGCGGCTCTTCAGCGTGAGCGTCTCCGCCCGTACGAGACGGGACGGGACGAGCCAGGACACGAACCCCAGGATGAGGATCAGGCCGAGCGAGTCCGGGGTCGTGATCGCCGAGACGACGAGCAGGATGAACAGCGCAGGGATGGCGATCCCGGCGTCCACGACCCGCATCATGACCGCGTCGACCCAGCCGCCCGCGTACCCGGCGACCGCGCCCCACAGCGTCCCGATGACCGTCGCGAGGAGACCGGCCGCGAGCCCGACGAGCAGCGACACCTTCCCGCCGAACATCAGCCGCCCCAGCTCGTCGTGCCCGACCGCGTCGGTGCCGAGCCAGTGCGCGCCGCTCGGCGCGAGGTTCACCTGGGTGAGGTCGGTGTGGGTCTGGTCGGTCGAGTACACCAACGGGCCCACGAAGCAGAACAACAGGAAGAGGGCGACCACCAACAGCCCTGCCACCGCGAGCCTGTTGCGCGCGAACCGCCGCACGGAGAGGCGGTATCCGGTGGCCAACTCCCGCGTGGCCGCCTCGGTCTGGAGTACGGCACTCATGTCCGGCCCGCCTTCACACGAGGGTCGATGATCCGCTGGACGACGTCGGCGAGCAGCGTGCCGACGACGGTCGCGACGGAGATGACGAGCACACAGCCGAGCAGCACCGGATAGTCGGAGGACTGCGCGGCGCTCCAGAACAGCAGCCCCATTCCCGGGTAGTTGAAGAGCTGCTCGACGACGAGCGCACCGCCGAAGAGCACGGGCACGTAGTAGCCGAGCATCGCGACGACGGGCGTGAGGGAGTTGCGGAAGACGTGCCGCCACAGGATCGCGCGCGGCCGCGAACCGCCGGCCCGCGCGGTCCGTACGTAGTCCTCCTGGAGGTTCTCCAGCGTCGCGGCTCGCATGTACCGGCTGAACACGGCGACCATCGACGCGGCCCCCGCGACCACGGGCAGCACCAGGGCGCCCGGCTGCGCGAACACGTCCGCGAGCGTCTCGCCCTGAGGTGCCTGCGAGGGGAACCAGTTCAGCCACTGGGTGAACACGAGCACGAGCACAAGTCCCAGGAAGTACACGGGAGTCGCGTACGCCACGAAGCTCAGCGTGGTGATGACGTAGTCCACCGGCCTGTTGCGCCGCACGGCCTGCCACATGCCGAGCGGGAACGCCAGCAGCAGCCCGACGAGCGCGGACAGCACGGTCAGGACGAGTGTCTTGGGCAGCCGCTGCTCGATGAGCTGGAAGACCCCCTCGTTGAGCGTGTACGAGGTGCCGAGGTCGCCCTGGACCAGCGTGCGCAGGTAGTAGAGGTACTGGACGGGGAGCGAACGGTCCAGGCCCTGCTCGTGGTTGAAGGCCGCGATCTGCTGGGCCGTCGCCTGCGGGCCGAGGATCCCGCGTGCGGGACCCCCGGGCAGCGCGTGCAGCAGGCAGAAGACCACGACCGTGACGATGAGGATCACCACGAGGGCCTGGAGGACCCGTCGGGTCAAGTAGAGGAAGGTGTCCATGAGTTGGCTCTCAGCCGGTCCTCACCTGGTCCACTTCCACTGCGCCGGGTGGAAGTTGGCGAGCGAGTCCTGTGAGAAGCCGCCGAGGCCGTTCTCGACGACGGAGATCTGGTAGTCGGGCGCCGGGAGCCAGATGACCGGCAGGTCCTTCGCGAGGGCCTCGCTGTAGTCCTGGACCGCCTGCGACGAACTCGACGTCGTGGAAGCGGTGATCAGCTTGTCGACGTCGGGGTTCGAGTAGTTGCCGAAGTTCGAGCCGCCCTTGGTCTGGAACAGCGAGTCGCCGGTCGGGAAGGCGTTGAAGTACCAGCTGCCGGCGGTGCCGAAGAACGACAGCTGCCACTTGCAGATCGGCTGGCCCGAGGTGCACTGCGGGGTCTGCGAGAGCACCGAGTTGACGGGCGCGGTCTTGATCGAGAACTTGATGCCGGTCTTCTCCAGCGAGGACTGGATCGAGCTCATCATGTTGTCGGTCACGGCCGAGCCGGACTGCGACAGCACCTGCATCTCGAACTTCGTTCCCTCGGCGACGCCTTCACCGCACTGCGTCTCCCCGGTCCCCGGGTCCGTACAGACCATGACCCCGCCCTTCTCCTGCCAACCATGGCCGGTCAGCAGGGACTTGGCCGCCGAGGTCGAGAACGGGTACGGGTTGTCCTTCTGCACCTGCGAGACGAAGTCGGACGCCTGCGCCTGCGGGACCGGGCCGTAGCCGGGCACGGCCGTCCCGTTGAAGATGACCTTCGCGAGGCTCGTCTGGTCGATCGACCGCTGGACAGCCTGACGTGCGTACAGCTGCTTGAACACCGCGCCCATGGCGGGGTTGTTGAAGTTGTACGGCATGTAGGTGATCGCCCAGCCGGACCACGGCTTGACCGTGTAGCCCTGCGCCGTGAACCGGTCCTTCTGGTCGAGGTCGGTCGCCTCGATGTAGCCGTAGTCGACGCTCCCGGAGCGCAGCGCGTTCTTCTCGGCGTCCGCCGTCGTGAAGGGGAGCAGGTTCACCGTCGCGATGTTCGCCTTCTCACCGCCGTCGTACTTCTTGTTGGCGGTGAGCACGACCTTGCCGGACGTGGAGAACGACTTGACCGCGTACGGGCCGCTGAGGGTCTTCCACAGCGCGTCCTTGTCGTAGCGCGAGATGTTCTTCGCGGCCGAGTTCAGATACGCCCAGACTTTCTTCGCGCCGGCGGCGGTCCGGTCGGCGTCGGACACCTGCGCGGAGGCGTCGGTCTTGTCCCACACGTGCTGCGGCAGCGGAGTGATCTCGCTGAACTCGTTGGCCAGCATCCACTGGGAGTTGTAGGCCTTGTCGAAGGTGATCGTGAAGTGACGGTCGTCGACGGTCTTGAACGAGGTCCAGTTGTCCGGCGCCTTGCCCGGGTTGTAGCCCGCCCACTCCGCCTTGTTCGTCTTGATGAGGTTGAACCAGAACTCGACGTCGCGCGAGGTGATCGGCTTGCCGTCGCTCCAACTGCGGTCGCCCAGCGTGAACTTGACGCTCTTGCCGTCGGCCGCGAAGTCGGCGGCCGTGGCGATGGACGCCTTCTTGTTCCATGCGATCTTGCCGGTGGAGCCGTCGTAGGCGACGAGCCGCTCCCACAGACTGTCGGCGATGGACCGGTTGTTGGTGTTGAGGTGCGCGGCCGTACCGATCGGCAGGATCCAGTTCGGTGTGAAGTTCGCGGGCAGCGCGTAGGTGATGGAGTCGGGGGACGCGGACGACGTGTCGTTCGTCCCGGAGCAGCCCGCGAGCAGCAGTGTGCCCGCCGAGACGACGGCACAGGCGACGAGCGTCGTGCGAGCAGGGGACATGGCTCTCCTCAGGTGAACAAGGGCTCAGGGTGCGCGAGGCCGGACGCGAGGCCGGAGATGAACGGTGGCGTTCGGCGGAGCCAGTCAACGACCGGAAGGTTCGAAGAAACAGGCGGCCCGCTGTAAAAAGTCTGTTACTGCTGTTCTGGAAAAAGTCGCGCGAGGGACATACGGGCATACGCTCGTCGCCTCGACCTCCGGATTTCCCCGGCTTTCCCCAACCCTGGGAGTTACTTCGTCCATGTCTGAAAAAAGTGCGGGACACCGGAGGGGCGTCACGGGCGTCTCCTCGCTGGCCGAGCGCGTCCTCGAACTCCTCGCCTCAGGGCAGGCGTCGACCCGCACGGAACTCGCCGCTCTGCTCGGTGCCGCACCCTCGACGATCTCGCTCACGGTCGGCCAGCTCGTGGCGCACGGGCTGGTCGCCGAGCAGGGAACGCGGTCCTCGACCGGCGGGCGCCCGCGCAAGGTGCTGCGCCTCGGCGGGAGCGAGGGTTTCGCCGTCGCGGCCGACCTCGGCGGACGGCACGCGCGCGTCGGGGTCGTCCTGCCCGGCGGCGGGTTCACCGAGGTCTCCACCGTGCCGTTCGCGACGGCCGAGGGACCCGAGACCGCGCTGCCGGCACTCGCCGAGACCCTGGAGACCCTCGCCGGGCGACGCGGCCGGGAACTGCTGCGCGGCGTCGGCCTCTGTCTCCCGGGCCCGGTCGACGTCGTACCGGGCGTCGTCACCCTCCCCTCGCGCATGCCCGGCTGGAACCGCTTCCCCGTCCGGGACTGGCTGGAGGAGCGGTTCGGGGTACCGGCCGCGATCGAGAACGACGCCAACTGCATGGCCGTGGGCGAGCACAGCGTCCAGCCCGCCGAGCGCCGCCAGTCGATCATGGTGAAGATGGGCTCGGCGATCGGCGCGGGGGTCATCGCCGACGGGAAGCTGTACCGCGGCGCGACCGGCGCCGCCGGCGAGATCACCCACGTACGGGTCGAGGCGGGCCACGACATCCCCTGCTCCTGCGGCAACACCGGCTGCCTGGAGACCGTCGCCTCGGGCGCGGCGCTCGTCCGGATCCTGCGCGAGCGCGGCCTGGACGTCGCCTCCATCGAGGACGTCGTGCGTCTCGCCTCCGACGCCGACCCGGAGGCCACCCGCGCCGTCCGCCAGGCCGGCCGCTACCTCGGCATGGTCCTGTCCGCGAACGTCAACTTCTTCAACCCCGACGCCGTGTACCTCGGCGGCCTCCTCTCGACACTCGAACCGTTCGTCGCCGCGGTCCGCAGCCAGTTGTACGAGGGATGCCATCCGCTGGTGACCAAGCACCTGGTGATCGAGCGGGCCAGCCTCGGCGCGGACGCGGGACTCGTCGGCGCGGGCCAGTTCGCGCTCCAACGGGCCCTGGCGAACGCCCTCCAGGCCGTCACCGGCAGCGTCGCCCCCGCTCACCACTGACCCCCACCACCGTGCGGGTCACTCAACCCATCACCGTGCGAGCCCCTGACGACACCCACCACCGTGCGAGGAGCCATGCCACAACCGCGTACCCCCGTCGCCCGTCCCGTCATCGCGATCGCCGGGCTCGGCATCGAGTCGTCGACGTTCTCGCCGGCCCGGACCGAGGCTCCCGCCTTCCACCCGCAGCGCGGCACGGACGTCCTGACGCGCTACCCGTTCCTCGCGCCGGGATCACCGCTGAGGGACGCCGCCGAGTGGCGCGGCGCCCTGGTCGGCAAGGCGCTGCCCGGCGGTACGGTGACGGCGGCCGCGTACGCCGAACTCTCCGACGAACTCATCGTGAGGCTGGGGGAGTTGGGCGATCTCGACGGCCTCTGGTTCGACATCCACGGAGCCATGACGGTCGAGGGCCTCGACGACGCCGAGGCGGACCTGCTCGCCCGCGTCCGTGAGACGGTCGGCCCGGACGTCATCGTGTCCACCTCCATGGACCTGCACGGCAACGTCTCACGCGAACTCGCCCACCTGAGCGACCTGATCACCTGCTACCGCATGGCCCCGCACGAGGACGCCATGGACACGAAGGAGCGGGCGGCCCGCAACCTCGTGGACCTCCTCAAGACCGGCGCACCCCGCCCGGTCAAGGCCTGGATCCCGGTGCCCGTGCTGCTGGCGGGCGAGCAGACCTCGACCCGTATCGAACCCGCGAAGAGCGTGTACGCGGCCGTCGACGAGGTGGAGGCCGCGGAGGGCGTCACGGACGCCGCGATCTGGGTCGGCTACGCCTGGGCGGACGAGCCGCGCAACCGGGCGGCGGTCGTCGTCACGGGCCCGTCGCAGGACGCGGTCACGGCAGGTGCCGAACGCCTGGCGCGGGGCTTCTGGGAGGCACGCCACGACTTCGCCTTCGTCGCCCCGACGGGCACGCTGGACGACTGCCTGGACGAGGCACTGGCCGCCTCCGAGGCGAACCGGCCCTACTTCATCAGCGACACCGGCGACAACCCGACGGCGGGCGGCGCGGGCGACGCCACCTGGGGGCTCGAACGGGTGCTGTCCCGGCCGGAGTTCAAGGACCCGGCGGGACCGACGGTCATCTACGCCTCGCTCCCCGGCCCGGCCGCCGTGGAGGCGGCGGTCCGGGCGGGCGTCGGAGCGACCGTCACCGTCACGGCGGGCGCGGAGGTCGACGACCGGCACGCCGGACCGCTCACCATGACCGGTGTGGTCCACGCGATCCGCCACGGCGACCCGCACGCCCAGGTGGAGGCGGTGCTACGCGTCGGCAGTGTGCACGTGATCCTCACCGCGCTGCGCAAGCCCTACCACCACGAACACGACTTCACCGACCTGGAGTTGTCACCCCGCAAGGCCGACATCGTCCTCGTCAAGATCGGCTACCTGGAACCCGAACTCTTCACCATGGCCGCCGACTGGAAGATGGCCCTCACCCCCGGAGGAGTCGACCAGAACCTCCTACGCCTGGGCCACCACCGCATCAACCGCCCGATGTACCCGTTCGACGGAGAGATGCCGACCCCGGACCTGACGGCCAGAATCATCCCCGCGTCGACCGAACTGCTGGGCGCGCAGGACGAGTAACCCGCGCCCCTGAAGGGGCGCGGGGAACTGCGCGACAAGCCCCCACCGGGCCGCGGATCAAGAACTGGCGGCCGGCGGAGCGCTACGGCTTACGGGCCACAGCCCCGTACATCGCGATGTCCTCGTCCCGAATCCCCTCACCACTCGTGGCGTCCGGGTGCCACTTGTGCACCTGCACGATGCCGGGTTCGACGAGTTCGAGGCCCTCGAAGAACTCGTCGGCCTCATCGATCGTGCGCAACCGCATGGGCATGTTCCGCGCCGCGTACTCGCGGGCGACCCGCCCCACGTCCTCGGGCGCGAACTCGGCGGTGCCGATGGACATCGCGAGGTAGCTGCCGGAGGGGAGGGGCTCCAGGAGGCGGCGCACGATGCCGACCGCGTCGTCCTCGTCCAGGACGAAGTGGACGATCGCGATCACGGTCAGCGCGACCGGCTTGTCCAGGTCGAGCGTCTCGCGGAACTCGGGGGAGTCGAGCACGGCCTCCGGGTGCTGGAAGTCGGCCTCGATGTACGCCGTCCTGCCCTCGGGGCTGCTGGCCAGCAGCCCCTGGGAGAGGGTGAGGACGATCGGGTCGTTGTCCACGTAGACGACCCGTGACTCGGGAGCCACCGACTGGGCGATCTCGTGGAGGTTCGGCGAGGTGGGGATGCCGGTGCCGATGTCCAGGAACTGGCGTATCCCCGCCTCCTTCGCCAGCCAGGCCACCGCGCGGTTCATCCAGTCGCGGTTGGCCTTCATGTGGATCGGCAGGGCGGGCCACTCCCGCGCCATGGCGTCGCCCGCCTCCTTGTCGGCCGGGTAGTAGTCCTTACCGCCGAGGATGTAGTCGTAGATGCGCGCCGAGTGGGCGTTCTCGGTGTCGATCCGGTCGGCCGGCCATCCGTTCTCGGGCAAAGCCGCCCCTCCTGTCAGGTCGTCGGGTTCGAAGTCAACGCTCAGGAAAATCAAGGGTGTTGATCAAAGCAGGAGTGTTCAGGAAACCAGGGAAGTCTGTGCGCGGGAGCAAGGGGGTGCCTCAGAGCAGGAAGTCGGCGGCACCCGCCTTCACACCTGACAGGAAACTCGTCATCTCGCGGGGCGTGAAAACCAGCGCGGGGCCGTCGGGATCGGTCGACTGGCGCAGTGCGACCCGGCCGTCGCCGAGCTTCTTCGCCTCGACACAGGCGCCGCCCGCGTCGTCGCTCCACGGCTTGTACCAGCCGCGTGTGCCGAGGTCCCGGGACGGCATGCCGTTGCGTATGTGTCCGTCGCGTATGTGGTGGTGCACGTCAGAGCTCCTTGCGAATCGCACCGAGGAGAGCCTCGGTCTTTCTGGCGGGCGTCGCCTGCGCGCCCAGCCGGTCCAGAGCCTCGCGATAGACCAGGACGTCGTCGTCCTTGTCCAGATAGACAGCGCCCACCAGACCGTTGAGGTAGACGATGTCCGGCAGTTCGCGTGCCCGGAACCGGAAGAGATGGAAAGCCCCCGCCCGCATCGCCGGATGCGGCCCGTTCTTGAACGGCATGATCTGCAATGTCACTTGGGGTAGCGAGTTGACCGCGATCAGATGGTCGATCTGGGCGCGCATCACCTCGGCTCCGCCGACCGGCCAGCGCAGCACGGTCTCGTCCATCACGATCCACACGCGCGGCGGCGAGGGACGCGACAGCAGCTCCTGGCGCCGCATCCGCAGCGCGACCCTGCGCTCCGTGGCCTCGGTCGCGGCGTGCGGATTCCCGGCGCCCAGCAGGGCCCGGGCGTACTCCTCGGTCTGCAGCAGACCGTGCACGAACTGGGCCTCGTACGCGCGGATCTGCAGCGCCGCCTGCTCCAGGCTCAGATAGGCCGCGAACCAGTCCGGCAGCACGTCACGGTAGGTGTGCCACCAGCCGCGCTTGTTGGCCTCGCGGACCGATTTGAGGAAGGTGTCGATCTCCTGCTGGTCGGTGACGCCGTACACCTGGAGCAGTTTCTCGGCGTCAGGGAGCCTGAGCCGGGCCACCTTCGCGGCTTCCATCCGGCGGATCGTGGAGTGGCTGACCCCGATCGCCGCACCCGCCTCCTCGAACGTCAGTCCGGCGCGGGTGCGCAGCTCCTCCAGTTGCCTGCCGAGGATCATGCGCAGGACGGAGGGCGCGCCGCCCCAGTCGGTTTCCGCGGTCACGGCTTACCCCCTCACAGCGGGTTCGAGGTCGCAGTCTGTCACGATCATCCGTTCGACGGAGGAAGCATGCACCTGTCGAATTGCAATTTTCAACTTGTCGGTTGCGGGGTGTTGTTGGCAGGTGTCACAGTGGGGCGTACCGTCCCGGTCCGGTGAACGGCGAGACGACGCAGCCCAGTTGGGGGAGAACAGGCTGCGATTCGTCACCGTGCGCAACGGGTTGTACGCGCCTCGCGGCGGAACCGGATCAAGCGGTACCGGCACTGGCCCGACCCCCGGTGCGAAGGCAGAAGAAAGGCGAACGGCGATGGCTCCGCCCTCCCTCCCCAAGCCATTGGGCCGACTGCCCGCGAGCGAACACCCCCACAGAGCGGGCGTGTTCGGCCTCTCCCCGAGACCTGCCTCGGTGGGAGTGGCCCGCAGGAACGTGCGCGAACTGCTGAGCGAATGGGGTGTGAGCCCCGAAACTTGCGACAACGCTGTCCTGGTGACCTCCGAGCTGGTCACCAACGCGCTGACGCACACGGCGAGTGAGTGGATCGTCTGCAGACTGCGCACCGCGGGCGGACGGCTCCACATCGAGGTCGAGGACCAGAACCGCGGCCTGACGCTCCCCGCACAGCGCAGTGCCGGCCCAGACGACCAGGGCGGCCGCGGACTGATGCTCGTCGGCATGGTCAGCAGCGACTGGGGCGTCAAGGACAGCACGAACGGTTCCGGACGCGTCGTCTGGGCCGTACTGCCCTCCCAGCCGGTGCCGTCGCCGCCGGCGTCCTCCTCACCGGTGTCGTTGCGGTCGGTGCCGCCGCAGCCGACGTCGGAGTCACGAGAACCCGCCTCCACCGGGCGCGCGCCCACCACGCACCTCACCCGGCCCAACCCCCACTCGGCCGAAGGACACCTGCCTCATGGAACTGCAGCACGCCCCTGAACCGCGACCGCGCACGTACGGCTCGCGGCTGCGCCCCTCCGCCACCTTCCCGTCCGGGGATCCCGGCCGTCTGGTCATCCCCGCCCAACTGCGCGCCGGGCTGGGCTGCGACGCCGTGACCACGTCCCGGGAGCACGGCGAACGCATCATGAACTCCCTGCCCCGCGTGGGCTGTGTCTTCGCCGACGACTTCGAGGGCGAGAAGCGCTGGTGGTGGATCGTCCCCTCCGGGTCCCACATCGGCGTCAGCTGGCCGCCCTCCACGACATACACCGTCGGCGCGCACCTGGCCGATCCGTCCTGGACACGCGCCCGCCGCGGCCCCTGGGCCGACCGGCCCCGACTGATCCACAGCCCCGCGGGAGGCTCGCCCTACACCCCGCCGATACCCCTGTACTTCCTCACCTGCCGCCTCGCGGGCAGCGTCCCGAGCTGGTCCCTGGGCACGGTGGACTGAACCGCTCCCGCCCCGCCCGAACACCGGCGAGTTCCGCTCAGTGCCACCCCGGGTGAACGGCCCGATCACCTCTGACGTAGATGTATGCGACAAGGTGAACGCGGCGGAGGATGATGGGCGACCGTGCCAGGTGACCATGTGACGCAGTGCGACGGCCGGGGCCAGGGCTCCCGGCCGAGTCGCGCGGGCGCCCGGGTCCGGGCCGTGACGTTCGCCCTCGTCGGCAGTGTGCTCGCCGCCGTCGGCCATCACGCGGTCAAGGGCGGGCAGGTGCCGTGGCGGCTCGTGATCGCCTTCGCCGTCGCGCAGTTCGTCGTCGTACGGCCCTTCGCCCGCCGCCGCCCCGGACTGCTCGCGGTCGTCGGATGCACCCTGGCGGCACAGGCCGCGATGCATCTCGCGCTCACGACGGCCGGCGGCCACCGCGCCGGCATGGGACACACGGCCCACGACGCCATGACGACGGGCGCCGGCGGACACCCCTGGCGGCACGCCTCCGAGACGGCCATGACGACCGCGCACGTCGTCGCCGCCCTCGTCGTCGCCTGGCTGCTCCACCGGGCCGACACCGCGGTCACGGCGGCCCTGGCCACCGGCCGTACGCTGCGCGCGGCCGCGGCGGCGGTCATGGCCCGGTTCCTGCCGGGCGCGGCCGTCGCCACCGCCCACCGGCCGCTGCCCGTACCGCTCGCCGGCTCCTTCGAACTCCCGGCAGGAGCACGGACCCGGACCCTGGAACACGCGCTGGTGCGCAGGGGACCCCCGGGACGGACACCCGTCCCCGTCGTCCCCCTCACCCGGGCCCGGCCTCGGCCCGCCCGGTTCCACAGCCAAGGAGTTCCACCATGTCCCTGTCCCTCAACGGGCGTCGTGTCGTACTGACCGGCGCCGCCGCGCTCACGGCCGTCCTCGCGCTGGCCGGTCCCGCCTCGGCGCACACGGAGGTCGAGGCCGACAAGGCGCAGGCCCTCGCCGAGAACGTCACCCTCACGGTCGTCTGCGAGGCGGAGTCCACCACCGCGGGCTTCCGCGAGGTGCGCGTCGTGCTGCCCGAGGGGATCGCACCGGCCGACGTCACGCTTGAAGAGGCCCCCAAGGGCTGGCAGTTGAAGGCCACCGACGATGGTTACGTCGTGGGCGGCACCCCTCTCAAGAACGGCGTCGACGCCGAATTCAAGGTCAGGATCCGCCAGCTCCCGGACGTCGAGGAAGTGGCGTTCAAGACCATCGAAACGTACAGCGACGGGAAGGTCTCGCGCTGGATCGAGCTGCCCAAGGGCGGTGAGAAGCCCGAACAGCCCGCCCCGCTCCTCAAGTTGAAGGCGGCCGCACCGGGCGCGAAGCCGATCAGTCCCAGCCCGACCGCGAGCCCGACGCCCAGCCCGACCCCGTCGGTCACCACGACGCCTTCCGAGTCCGGGGCCACGGCGGCCGCGGCCGACACGAAGAAGGACGACGACGGAACGCCCATGAGCCTCGTCGTCGGCGGGATCGTCGTGGCGGTGCTGGTTCTCGGCGGCGGAGCGTGGTGGCTCACGAACCGCCGCGCGTCCGCCTCGGGGAGCTGATCTCACCCGGCTCGTGGGACGCGCACGTCCCACGAGCCGGATCAGGACGCGGGCGGCGGGGCCTGTACGAGCCCGGACTGGTAGGCGATGACGACCAGTTGGGCCCGGTCTCGGGCGCCCGGCTTGGTCATCGCGCGATGCACGTGCGTACGTACGGTCAGGGGGCTCACGACGAGGCTCTCGGCGATCTCGTCGTTGGACCTGCCCTCGGCGGCCAGCGCCATGACCTGCCGTTCGCGGGAGGTGAGGGTGGCGAGGTGCTCGGGCGCCGCCAGCCGGTCGGCGGGTGTCGGGGTCGCGAGGAAACGGGTGATGAGGGAGCGCGTGGCGAGCGGGGAGAGCAGGGACTCCCCGGCGGACACCGTCCGGATGCCGTCGAGCAGCACGTCGGCGGTGACGTCCTTGCCGAGGAAGCCGCTCGCTCCGGCGCGCAGGGCCAGGGCCAGGGCCACGTACTCGTCGGTCTCGAAGGTCGTGAGGATGAGGACCCGCGTGCCCGAGAGGTCCGGGTCGGCGCAGATCGCCGTGGTGGCGCCCAGACCGTCGGAGCCGGGCATCCGGATGTCCATGAGGACGACGTCGGGGCCGAGGGTGTGGGCGAGCCCGACGGCCTCGTCGCCGTCCGTCGCCTCGCCGACCACCTCCATGTCGTCGCAGGAGTCGATCAGGATCCGGAAGGTCGCTCTCAACAGGGCTTGGTCGTCGGCGAGCAGGACGCGGATGGTCATCTGATTCGGTTCACTTCCGGGGATCGGGATCGGGATCGGGGTTGGGATCGGGGTTGGGATCGGGATCGGGCCAGGGTCAGAGATGGATGGGCAGTTCGCCGGTGACGCTGAAGCCGCCCTCGGGGCGGGGTCCCGTCCGGACGCGGCCGCCGACGGAGCGGGCACGTTCCCTCATGCCGATGAGACCGAAGCCGCCGCTCGGGGAGGGCACCACGGGAGTGTCCCCCGATCCGTCGTCGGTGACCGTGATGGTCAGCCGGTCGTGCGTGTACGCCAGTGTCACCCGCGCGGCCCGCGCGGACGCGTGCTTGGTCACGTTGGTGAGCGCTTCCTGCACGATCCGGAACGCCGTCAGATCCACGCCCGGTGTGAGCGGCCGCCGTTCGCCCTCGGTGACAATGTCGACCGTCAGCCCGGCGGAGGAGAACGCGGTGGCCAGCTCGGTCAACTGCCCGAGTCCGGGGGCGGGTTCCAGGGGCGCCTCGGAGTCGCCGGGCCGGCGCAACAGGCCGACGGTGGCCTTCAGTTCGCGCAGCGCGGTGGAGGTGGTGCCGACCATGTCGGCGAGGATCCGCTCCGTCTGCTCGGGGCGGCTGGCCGCGAGGTGGGCGGCGGTGCCGGCCAGGGCGTTGGCCAGTGCCATGTGGTGGGCGACCACGTCGTGCAGTTCGCGGGCGATGCGCATGCGCTCCTCGGCGACCCGGTGGCGCGCCTCCTCCTCACGGGTGCGCTCGGCGTGCTCGGCGCGGCTGCCACAGCAGGGCGACGCAGGCGATGCCGCCCAGCAGCAGTCCGACACCGAGCGATCCGTGAGTCCGGGAGTCCCCGGCCGAGGTGAACGTGTTTCCCAGGACGACGGCGGCGAACAGCTGCATGATCACCAGCACGTCGACGACGCGGGGGTGGTCCTCGGCGTACCGCTGCCAGCTGGTGATCATCGGACTCTCCGGTGGGAAGCGAACCCGAGCGCCGCCTTGACCGGGACGGGTACGGACCGGAAGACGAGCAGCGGGAGCAGGACCGGTCTCACGCGGTCGATGGAGAGAAGCAGCCACGGGACGGAGGTCTCCACATCTGGTCTCGGGTACCTCCCAAGACTCCCGGCCGGCGGCCGCCCCGTCGTCGTGCGCCTGCCGACACTCTCCCGTACTCAGAACGCAGTACGCCGAGGCCCGGCACGTCCTCCGAGCACACGACGAGGTACGCCCCGGTCGACATCGAGGCGTACGGAGAAAATCGAGGCGTACGGAGAAAAAGGGGGCCCGGCGCTCAAGGGCGGGGCCAGGGCCGCTCGTCGAGGTTCTCGATGTCCGTGTTGAACCGCTTGAGGTACGCGGCGAAGGTGGCGACCTCCTCGGGGTCCCAGTCGGCCATCACCTTCTCCAGCCCCTGGATGGCCTCCGCGCGATGCGTGTCGAGGCGGTGCTCGCCCTCGTCGGTGATGCGGAACTTGCGGGCCATGCCTCCATCGGGGTCCGGAATGCGCTCGACGAGACCGCCGCGCAGCATGGCGGCGGTCTGCCGGTTGAGCGTGGAGGCGTCAAGGCCGAAAGCGTCGCTGAGCTGCCCGATGGACATCGGGCCCTCCATACGGATCCGGCTCAGCAGGATGTAGGCGCTGCGCTCAAGGCGGCCGCCGGTCCGGGCCCGGGGTGAGTTCAGGTAGAGGTGCCGCCCGAGCAGCATCGCCTCGAACTCGATCAAGTGCGTGGGCTTGTCCATGCCGCCGGTCCTTCCCCAGATCTCGACTCGCGCCCCGAAACCTGAGCCTGGGCCTGAGGTCAGGGCAGGAGCCATGACATCAAATATGCACCACGCACCTAATGTGTACGATGCATGCCCCCAGGTCCGCCGCGCAGCCCTGGTCGCCGAAGGTGACGACGATCTTCTCGGCGGCGCCGGGTGTGAGGGTCGGCCTGAAGGCGAGGTCGATGGCGTCGGACTCCTTCTGGACGGCGACCATGACGAGCTTGGTGCCCCATCCGGCATTGTCGTCGGTGAGGTCGTCGGTGCCGCAGATGCCACAGGCTCGGATCCTGGGCAGGGCAACCTATTTACTTGAGTCAGGCAAGTAGCTGCTAAAGTGGACCCCATGTCCACACCGTCGCCCGCACACACCCCTGACCCTCTGTCCGGAGCCGAGTCCGCCCCCGTCTCCGACGAGGTCATCGAGATCGAGCGAGCCCTCAACCGCATCGTCTATCTGACCGGTCGGGTCAGGCAGCACGACCGCCTCATGGCCCTGGCCGGGGTGTCGCTGGACCGGGCCGCGGTGGCGCTGCTGCGGCAGATCGCCGAATCGGAGCCCATGCGCCCAGGCGAGTTGGCGGCGCGGCTGGCCGTGGAGGCGTCGCACGTCACCCGGCAGGTACAGCAGCTGGAGAAGGGTGGTTACGTGACCCGGGTCCCGGATCCGGACGACCGCCGCGCCCAGCGCATCCAGCTCACCCCCGTCGGCCAGGAGGCGATCGACCGTATCCGCATCGCGAGTTGCCGGGGCATGGAACTCGCGCTGTCCCACTGGAAGCCGGAGGAACTGCGGCAACTCTCCACGCTGTTCCATCGGATGGTCGACGACTTCCTGGACACCGAGGTCACGCTGGAGGGTGAGCACTCCTCGCCGCGCCAGGCCTGACCGGGGGCGGCCGGGTCCGGTCGACGGCACGGCCGGCGCGCGCCCTCGTCGCCGGAGTCCCGGGGTGCGAGGGTTTCCTCGGTGCCGTTCGGCGCGACCGCCGTTCGTGCGCGACGCGTGAGCCCGGCACGAGGTGGTGTCGCCGCCGCCCGCCTCCTACACATGAACGAGGTGCATGCGATGGACGGGACGGACGGGGTGGACCGGGTGCTCGGAATGGACGGCGTCGGCGTCGGTGAGGCGCGCGGGGGTGGCGTGGAGGGGCCCGCGCCCGCCCGTGGGAACGGGCAGCGCGTCCTGGTCGTCGTCCACGACTCCGCGATCGCCGAACTGCTCACGACCACACTGGAGTTGGCGGACTACCGGGTGACCGCCGCCCGCACCGGCGCCCAGGGCATGGCGCGGCTCGCCGAGCACCGTTTCGACCTCGTGGTCATGGATGTCTCGGTCCCGGACATCGAGGAGCTGGGTGAGGGGCGCCGGTTCCGCCCGGCCGACCGGCCTCCGGTGCTCTTCCTCGCCGAGTACGAGAAGCTGGGCCTCCTCGTCCCCGAACTCGGCCTGGGCGAATCGGACTACGTCACCGTGCCGTTCCGGATCTCCGAAGTCCTCACCAGGGCCCATGTGTTACTGCGCGGCCGCGGTTCGGTGCGCCAAGGGCCGTGCTACGGCGACCTCGTCCTCGACGACGCCACCTGTCAGGCCCGGCGCGGCAGACGGGCCCTCGACCTCACCCCGGCGGAGTACCGGTTGCTGCGTCATCTGCTCGTCAACGCGGAGCGGGTGCTGTCGAAGGAACAGATCTGCCGGCATGTCTGGGGCGAGACCCGGGCCGGTAACGCGATCGAGAAGCTCGTCTCCCGCCTCCGTCACAAGGTGGACCAGGAGCAGCCCCCACTGATCCACACGCGCCGGGGCTTCGGCTACCGGCTCGGACGCTGACCCCGACATCGCCCGCGCCCCGACTCCCCGCGCCCGGCGCCCTTCAAGTCCCGACGCCCGGCGTCTCCCGAATCCCGCGCGTCCTCGACTCCCCACACCTCCAACTCCCTCACCCCCACACCCTTTTGGCCCTCCACCTCGGCGGCTGTGCGCCTCTCGCACCGGCCGCTTCGTCGTGTCCGTGGGCCACGGCCGCGACGTGGGGTGGCGCGAAAGTGTGCCCAGGTGGCCGACCTCCTGCGGGTCCGATCTGTGATCTGGGTCACGTCAGCTTTATGTCAGGCAACTGGCCGGAAGCCGTCAGTCCGCTCCGCTTGCATGTGGTCTCAGAGGTCTCCAACCCTTCCCCGTTCTCCGCCCCGGCGGAGCCCCCACCGAGGAGTCAGATGGCCGAGACACTGGCCGGAGCCGCGTCCGACGCAGCCGAGGCGATGCCCGAGTTCCCGATGCCGAGGGCGGCCGGCTGTCCGTTCGCCCCGCCGCCGGCCGTCGAGGAGTTGCGCGAGCGGAACCCGATCAGCAAGGTCCGGATCTGGGACGGCAGTACGCCCTGGATCGTCACCGGGCACGCCCTGCAGAGGGCCCTGCTGACCGACCCCCGCGTCAGCGCCAACGACAAGAGCCCCGGCAGCTTCCCGTTCGTGACGGAGTACCGGCAGCAGATCGCCAAGTACACCCCGGAGCTGATCGTCAACACGGACGCCCCCGAGCACACCCGGCTGCGCCGGATGGTCAACGGGCCGTTCATCATCAAGCGGATCGAGGCCATGCGGGCCCCGATCCAGAAGATCGTCGACGGTCTGATCGACGACATGCTGGCCGGGCCGAACCCTGCCGATCTCCTGACGGCGCTCGCGCTGCCCGTGCCCTCGCTGGTGATCAGCGAACTGCTCGGAGTGCCGTACGCGGACCACGAGTTCTTCCAGGAGAACAGCAGCCTCGCGCTCGACCGTGCCGCCGCGCCCGAGGACTCGCGGGCGGCGAGCAGCGCACTCGCCGCCTACCTCGACGACCTGCTCGGCAAGAAGCTCACCGACCCCGGTGACGACGTGCTGTCCGAGATGGCGGGGCGCGTCGAGGCCGGCGAGATGAGCCGGAGCGAGGCCGTCCACATGGGCGTGGCGATGCTCATCGCCGGCCACGAGACCACCGCGACGATGATCAGCCTCGGCACGCTGGTCCTGCTGGAGAACCCCGAGCAGCTCGCCCTGGTACGCGACTCCGAGGACCCCAAGGTCGTCGCCGGCGCGGTGGAGGAGCTGCTGCGCTATCTGAGCATCGTCCAGGTCGGTCTTCGCCGCGTCGCCACCGAGGACATCGAGATCGGCGGGCAGGTCATCCGCGCGGGCGACGGGCTGATCGTGGACCTGCACGCCGCCAACTGGGACCCCGAGGCGTTCCCCGGCGCCGACCAGGTGGACGTCACCCGGCCCGCGCGCCAGCACAACGCCTTCGGCTACGGCCCCCACCAGTGCCTGGGCCAGTCCCTCGCCCGCCTGGAACTCCAGGTCGTCTACGGCATCCTCTACCGGCGCGTCCCCACGCTGCGACTGGCGGCCAGGGTCGAGGAGTTGGAGTTCGACCACGACGGCACCACGTACGGCGTCGCCTCCCTGCCCGTCACCTGGTGACCGGCCCGCACCGTTGAACGCAGTGGGTGAACGTACCGAAGGAGCAAGGAAGAAGACCATGCGTGTGGAACTGGACGAACCGAAGTGTGTGGCGGCGGGGCAGTGTGTGATGGCCTCCCCGGAGGTCTTCGACCAGCGTGACGACGACGGGGTGGCGATCCTGCTGGAGGAGCACCCCGCCGACGAACTCCTCGACGGGGTGCGCGAGGCCGTGGCGATCTGCCCGGCGGCGGCGATCCGGCTGGTCGACCAGTGAGGCGGATTCTCGTCGTGGGTGCCTCGGCGGCCGGACTCTCGGCCGCCGAGACGCTGCGCCGGGAGGGGTACGACGGCGCGCTCACCCTGGTCGGTGACGAGCCGCACCCGCCGTACGACCGGCCGCCGTTGTCCAAGCAGATCCTGGCGTCCGAGTGGGAGCACGACCGGCTGACGCTGCGCTCGACCGGCGAACTGGACGCCCTGAAGCTGGACTTGAGACTCGGCAGCGCGGCCACGGGCCTCGACCTCGACGGGCGTGAGGTGCTGCTCGCCGACGGGACGCGGGTCGCGTACGACGGACTGATCGTGGCCACCGGGGTGCGTCCGAGACGGCTGCCCGGCGACGGGCACGCGCATGTGCTGCGCACCCTGGACGACGCGCTCGCGCTGCGGGACCGGCTGGGGGAGGGGCGGCGGCTCGTGGTGGTCGGCGCCGGGTTCCTGGGCGCCGAGGCCGCCGCCGTGGCCCGGGGTCTCGGCGCAGAGGTCACCCTCCTGGAACCGGCGCCCGTACCGCTCGGCCACGCCGTCGGCGACGAGGTCGGACGCGTGCTGTCGGCCGCCCACCTGGAGCACGGAGTGGATCTGCGCACCGGGGTCACCGTGTCCGCGGTCACCGAGGCGGGCGTGCGGCTGGCCGACGGTGAACTGGTCGAGGGCGACGAGGTGTTGGTGGCCGTCGGCTCGCTTCCGAACACCGAGTGGCTGGCGGACAGCGGCCTCACCGTGGGCGACGGCCTGGTCTGCGACGAGTACTGCGAGGCGGTCCGGGAGTCCCCCGGCCCGACGAAGTCCCCAGGGCCGACGACCGGGGGCGTGTACGCGGCCGGTGACGTCGCCCGCTGGCACAACCCGCTGTTCGGGGCGTCGATGCGCATCGAGCACCGCACGAACGCCGCCGAGCAGGGCATGGCCGCCGCCCGGAACCTGCTGCACCCGCAGGCGCGCAAGCCGTTCGCGCCCGTGCCGTACTTCTGGTCGGACCAGTACGGCATGAAGGTCCAGGCGTTCGGCCATCTGCGCGGCCACGACGAAGTCGCCGTGGTGGAGGGGGACCTGGCCGAGCGCCGGTTCCTGGTCGCCTACCGCAGGGGCGACCACCTCACCGGGGTTCTCGCGGTCGGCATGCCGCCGAAGGCGATCCGCGGCTGGCGCCAGGCCGTCGCCGTGCGCTCCACGTGGCACGACGCCGTACCGGCCACTGGCGTGTTGTAGCCCTCGCGCTCAACTGGGCATCGATAAAGGGTAGTTCAGACGATCAGGGAGGTTGTTCGTGGTCGACCGTCCGAACGAGGAGCATCGGGACGTGGTCGTGGTCACGGGGGCGGGAGGGATGGGCGTCGCGGTCGCGCGCCGGCTGGGCAACGGGCGGAACGTGCTCCTCGCCGACGCGTCGAGCCAGGGACTCGACCGGGCCGTCACCGCGCTCACCGACGAGGGCTACGCGGTGCGCGGCATGGTGACCGACGTGTCCGACCGCGGGGCGGTGCACAAGCTCGCGGAGGCGGCGGCCGACGAGGGCCGGGTGGTCGCGATCGTGCACACCGCGGGAGTCTCGCCCGCGACCGGGCCGGCGAAGACGATCGTCGACGTCAACCTGCTCGGCACCGCCCATGTCATCGACGCGTTCGAGACGGTCGCCACCCGCGGCACGTCCCTGGTGGTGATCTCCAGCATGGCCGGTCATGTCGCGTCCCTGAGCCGCGAGGAGGAGGCCGCCCTCGCGACGACCGCCACCGAGGACCTCCTCGGCCTCGACGTCGTCAGCGCCATCGGCGACGACGCGCAGACCGCGTACATCGTCACCAAGCGGGCCAACCACCTGCGGGTGCAGGCCGCCGCGCTCGCCTGGAACCTGCGGGGCGCCCGGGTCAACAGCGTCAGCCCGGGCGTCATCGCCACCGCGATGTCCCGGGCGGAGGCCGCGTCGCCGTCCGGGGCGCACATGATGGACATGCTGGACGCGAGCGGATCGGGCCGCGTCGGGACGCCCGGGGAGATCGCCGACGCCGTGGCGTTCCTGACCGGCCCCGAATCGTCGTACATCACCGGGACCGACCTTCTCGTCGACGGCGGACAGGCCGCCTGGCTCCGCCTCCACTTCCGCCCGCGGTAGCGACCGGGCGACGACCGCACCCCCTCCACAGCAGAAGGGACACGCATGACCATCCCCCACACCCCGTCCGCCGCGCCCGACTTCGACCCGGAGGAGCTCGGGTTCGACCCGGAGGCCCTGCGCGCTCGCTACCGGGCCGAGCGCGACCGGCGGATCCGCCCCGACGGCAACGCCCAATACCACCGCGTCGCCGGCGAGTTCGGCTACTACGCCGACGATCCGTACGTGGCGGAGCCGGAGTTCACCAGGGAGCCGCTGACCGACCGGGTGGAAGTGGTAGTCGTCGGCGGCGGGTTCGGCGGTCTGCTGGCCGGGGCGCGCCTGCGGCAGGCGGGCGTGCGGAGCATCCGGGTCATCGAGCAGGCCGGGGACTTCGGCGGGACCTGGTACTGGAACCGGTACCCGGGAATCCACTGCGACATCGAGTCGTACGTCTACATGCCGCTCCTCGAAGAGATCGGCTACGTCCCTCAGTGGAAGTACGCGCCCGGCGAGGAGATCCGGCAGCACGCGCGGGCCATCGGGCGGCACTTCGGCCTGTACGAGGACGCCTGCTTCCGGACCCGGGCGACCGAACTGCGGTGGGACGACACGGAGTTGGAGTGGATCGTCACCACCGACCGCGGTGACCGCATGCGGGCGCGCTTCGTGGTGGTCTCCAGCGGCACGCTCAGCCAGGCGAAACTCCCCGGCATCCCCGGCATCGAGAACTTCAAGGGCCACACCTTCCACACCAGCCGCTGGGACTACGCGTACACAGGCGGCGACGCGAACGGAAACCTGCACCGGCTCGCCGACAAGCACGTGGCCGTGATCGGCACCGGAGCGACCGCGATCCAGGTCGTGCCGCACCTCGGCCGCGACGCCGAGCGGCTGTACGTGTTCCAGCGCACGCCCTCCTCGGTCGACGTACGCGGCCAGCGCCCCACGGATCCCGGGTGGGCCGAGTCGCTCGAACCGGGCTGGCAGCGGCGCCGCAGGGACAACTTCCTCAGGACCGTCACCGGGACCCAGGCGGACGAGGACCTGGTGAACGACGGCTGGACCAGCAGCGCCCGGCTGCTGCAGAACCTGATCCCGACCAACAACTACGCGGACCTCCTGCCCGAGGAACGCGACCGCGTGAACGAACTCGCCGACTTCCAGAAGATGAACGAGATCCGCGACCGCGTGCACACCGTCGTCGAGGACCCCTCCACGGCCGAGGCTCTCAAGCCCTGGTACCGCTACATGTGCAAGCGGCCCACGTTCAGCGACCACTACCTGGACACGTTCAACCGGCCCAACGTGACGCTGGTCGACACGGCCGACCACGGGGGCGTCGAGCGCATCACCGAGGACGCCGTCGTCGTCGGCGGCGCCGAGTACGAGGTCGACTGCGTCATCTTCGCCACCGGCTTCGAGGTGGGCGTCTCGGGCATCCTGTCCGGCCAACTCCCCGTGTACGGGAGGGAGGGCGCCACGCTGCCGGGGGCCTGGATGCAGGGCGGCCCGAAGACGCTCCACGGCTTCTACAGCCACGGCTTCCCGAACCTCTTCCAGCTCGGCCCGCTGCAGAACGCCAGCGCCGTGAACTACGTCCACATCCTCGACGAACAGGCCGGCCATGTCGCCGAAGTGGTCGCCGAGGCACGGGAGCGCCGGGCCCGGTACGTGGAGCCGTCCCCCGAGGCCGAGGACGCCTGGGTCGCGACGATCCGTCAGAAGGCCGCGGACCTCTACAAGTTCCAGGCCGAGTGCACCCCCGGCTACTACAACAACGAGGGCAGGCCCAGGAAGCGCAGCGAGTCGTACGGCGACGGACCCGTCGCGTTCCACGAACTGCTCAGGAGCTGGCGCTCGGACGGCGGCATGAACGACGTCATCGTCGAGTGATCCGCCCGGGGCGCCCGACCACGGGGGCGTCGGCGCCCCGACCGTACGACTGACCATCACCGAACCCAGGGACGGGGAACGACGGTGCGGCCCAGCCGATTCGACGACACCGGCAACACGCCTTCCACGAGCGGCCGTTGGGACCTGAGGAGACTCAACCCCCCGAACCGCCTGTGGGGTTCGAACGGTGTCACCTTCGGTCCCGACGGGCGGCTGTACGTGGCACAGTTCCTCGCCGGGCAGATCAGCGCCGTCGACACGGCCACGGGGGACGTCGACGTGGTGGTGCCGCTGGACGGTCCGGTGCAGGCGCCCGACGACCTCGCCTTCGGGGCGGACGGTTCCATGTACATCGCCGACCTGACACCGGGGCGGGTCTGGCGGCGCAGCCCCGAGGGCGCGTTCAGCCTCGTCTCCGACCAGGTGCAGGTGCCCAACGGCATCACCTGTGTCGGAGACCGGCTCTTCGTCAACGAGATGAAGATGAACGGCCGCCTGCTGGAGCTGTTCCCGGACGGCGGCGACCCGGTGGTGCTGACCGACGGGCTGGCCCTCGGCAACGCGATGCAGCTCGGCCCGGACGGCTGTCTGTACTACCCGCACATGATCGGCAACCAGGTCTGGCGGATCCCGCCGGACGGCGGCACACCCGAACTGTTCGCCAAGGAGGTGGACGACCCGGTCGCGGTCCGGTTCGACAAGGGCGGCGTCCTGGTCGTCCTGTCGCGGGGCCCGGCCGGCATCGTGACGCGCATCGATCTCGCCACCGGGGCGCGGTCGGTGGTCGTCAGCGGCGTCCTCGGACTGGACAACGCGGCCTTCGACGCGGAGAACCGCATGTTCGTCTCCAGCTTCGGCAGCGGCGGCGTCACGGAGATGCGCGAGGACGGCCGCACCCGGGAGATCGTTCCCCGAGGACTCAGCGGCCCGTTCGGGGTCACCGTCGACCTCCGGGGCACGGTCTACGCGGCGGACCACTACCGCCTGGCGAGCCCCGGCGACTCCGGGGAGCACGACTCCAGCGGCGTGATCACCCACGAACTGCAGCCCTTCGTCCACGGCATCACCGCGGACGACGGACTGCTCCACTTCGCCTCCGAGTACGGCGACGTCCGTACGTACGATCCCGTCCGCAGGACCACGCGGGTACGGGTGCAGGGGCTGAACGAGCCCACCGGCATCGAGCGCTCGCCCGACGGAGCCCTCGTCGTCGCCGAGTCGGGTGCCGGCCGCGTCGTACGGATCGACGGGCGGTTCGACGGGACGGACACCGTCACCGTGCTCGCGGAGGGGCTCCGGCACCCCGTCGACATCGCCTTCGACACCGAGGGGCGCTGCTATGTCAGCGACGACGAACTCGGGGCCGTGCTCCGGATCGACGACGACGGCGAGACGGTGGCCGTCGCGGACGGCCTCGGCGCGCCACAGGGACTGACCGTCCGCGGGGACGAACTGTTCACGGTGGACGTCGAGCACCGGTGTCTGCGGGCGGTGTCCCTCACGACGGGGGAGACCCGGATCGACGCCGAGGACCTCGCGGTCGGCCTGCCCCCGGGCATCACCCGTACCGAACCCGCCCTGTTCGCCGCGGGCATGCCCGGCTCGCCGCACCCGTTCGCGGGCCTGGCCGCAGCCCCGGACGGCACCCTCCTCCTCTCGGCGAACGGCGAGGGAAGCATCCTGCGCCTGTCGGCACGCGCGCCTTCGGAGGGTTGAGGGGCCGGTGCCCCTTTAGGGGCGCGGGGAACTGCGCGCCCAGCCACGACGGCCCCGCACACGAAACCCCGCACACAAGCCCCGCACACAAGCCCCGCACACGAAACCCCGCACCCCAGCGGAGCGCCTACGTGCCGGAGATGCCGCCCAGGCAGAACCGCCAGACCTCCTCCGAGGTGACCGGCTCGGCGTGGCCGTCGGCGGCCGAGCCATGGGCCTGGGCGGCGAACATGACGGTCTGCAGGACGAGCGCGGCCTGGCGGCGGGGCCGCCCGGCCGCGATGACGCCCGCGTCGGCGGCCCGCTCGATGAGCTCCGCGAACACCGTGAGCAGCGGCCGGTGGGCGGCCGCCACCTGGGAGGGGTGCTTCACCAGCAGTTGCAGGGCGAAGCCGCCGAACAGCTGCCGCGGCACGTCGGGGCCCGGCTGCGCCCGCTCGTGGAGCATCTCCACGGCCAGGCGCAGCGCCCGGAGCGGATCGCTCTTCGACGCGGCGGCTTCCCCGATCTCGTTCGCCGATTTGGCGAGCGTGTCCTCGAACAGGGCGAGCAGCAGCTCGTGCTTCCCGTCGAAGTACTGGTAGAAGCTGCGCAGCGACTGCTTCGAGCGGTTGACGACCTCCTGGACGGTGAAGTCCGTCGTGCCCTTCTCGGCGATGAGCGAGTAGGCCGAGTCCAGAAACCTCTGTACGCGTTCCTCCGCGCGCAGCTTCGCGGCCCGGGTGGATCGCTCGACGGCACGCCGGCGCCAAGCCGGTTGTTCGGGGGCAGCGGTCATTAGTCGAACGTTACTCGACGGGCCCGTTCGGATACCGCCGGCCGAAATCCCCTACGGCGCTGTCAGTGGCATCGGCGATACTTCCAACGATCCCCCTTGCTCCGGACGAGGCCCCGGACCGGACTCCGGACCGGACCGCGGACGGGACTCCGGCCGAGAGCGGGAGGGGAGCCGATCGAGGGGGAGCACCGTGCCGCAGCCCGACCCGTCCGACACACCGTCCACGCCGCCGTGGCGGCTCCTGCTCGGGTACGTACGCCCGTACCGCTGGACGTTGCTGCTCGGGGCCGTGCTGTCTCTGCTGACCGGCGCCGCGGGGCTCGCGCTGCCGCTGGTCGCCCGGTCGCTCATCGACGACCTGGGGCACGACCGGGCGATCACCGGCGCACTGCTGGCCATGTCGGCGCTGGTGGTCGCCAACGCGGCGATCGGGGCGCTGGGTGGGTACGTGCTGCGGTACACCGCCGAGTCCGTCGTGCTCGGCGCCCGGCGGGGCCTGGTGTCGCATCTGCTGCGGCTGCGCATATCCGCCGTCGACCGCAGCGAGCCCGGCGATCTGATGGCCCGGATCACCTCGGACACCACGCTGCTCAGGGAGGTCACCACCGACTCGCTGGTCGGACTCGGCACGGGCGGGCTCACCCTGGTGGCCACCCTCGCGATGATGGGGTTCGTCGACCCGGTGCTGACGGGCGTCACCCTGGGCGTGGTCCTGGCCGCGGGCACGGTGATCGGCGTGATCGTTCCGCGGATCAACCGTGCCAGCAAGCGCGCGCAGGACGCAGTCGGAGCCATGGGTGCCTCGCTGGAGCGGACCCTCGGCGCGCTCCGGACCATCAAGGCGTCCGGCGCCGAGCACCGCGAGGAGCGGGCCGTGCACGCGGCGGCCGAGGAGTCGTGGCGCCAGAGCGTACGGGCCGCCAAGTGGTCGGCGCTGGCGGGGAACACGGCCGGCCTCTCGATGCAGGTCGCCTTCATCACCGTCCTCGCCGTGGGCGGCGCACGGGTCGCGACCGGAGCCATCGACATCGGCACCCTCGTCGCGTTCCTGCTGTACGTCTTCTACTTGATGGCGCCGATCCAGCAGGTCGTCGGAGCCGTCGCCCAGTACCAGACCGGCTCGGCCGCCCTGGCGCGCATCGAGGAGGCCAGGCTGCTGCCCGCAGAACCGGCCGCCGAGCCCTCGCCGCTGCCCCGGCCCGGCGCCGAACCCGCCTCGATCGCCTTCGAGGACGTCCGCTTCCGCTACGACGACGACCTTCCGTACGTGCACCACGGCGTGACCTTCGCCGTCCCGCCGCGTGGCATGACCGCCTTCGTCGGACCGTCCGGCGCCGGGAAGACCACGGTGTTCTCGCTCATCGAGCGGTTCTACGACCCGGAGGAGGGGACCATCGCGCTGGACGGCCGCGACCTCACCGACTGGGAGGTCTCCGCGCTCCGGTCCGCCATCGGCTACGTGGAGCAGGACGCGCCCGTCCTCTCCGGCAGCCTCCGCGACAACCTCCTGCTCGGCAATCCCGACGCCGACGACGGCGAGGTGCTCCGCGCGCTGAAGACCACCCGCCTCGACTCCCTCGTCGACCGGCTGCCGAAGGGGCTCGACACCCTCGTCGGCCACCGCGGCACCAAGCTCTCCGGCGGTGAGCGCCAGCGCGTCGCCATCGCCCGCGCCCTGCTCAGGCGGCCCCGGCTGCTGCTGCTCGACGAGGCCACCAGCCAGCTCGACGCGGTCAACGAGGCCGCGCTGCGCGACACCGTCGCCGATGTCGCCCGCACCACCACGGTCCTGGTCGTCGCCCACCGGCTGTCCACCGTGACCATGGCCGACCGGATCGTCGTCATGGACGCGGGGCAGGTACGGGCCGTGGGCACCCATCGCGAACTCGTGGCCGGCGACCCGCTGTACGCCGAGCTCGCCGCCACACAGTTCCTCGCGGCCACCGACGACGGACTGTCGGTGCCTGAGACGGTCGACGGCTGAGCCCGGCGACCGGGCCCGACGGTGGCTGAGCCCGGCGGCAGCGGAGCACCGCCCGTGGAGCGGCGGTTACGAGGCCAGAGGCTCCGACTGCCGTAGCACCGCGGCCAGTTGCTCGATGCGCGGCGCGTACCCGGCGTGGCTGTACCGCTCCTCGACGGCCCACGGGAAGGTCCGGTCCGCCCGGACGGCGGGCAGCCGGGCCCAGGTCGGCTTGGTCTTCCTCAGGCCGGCCGGCTGGAGGTTGCCCTCGCGGTTGTCGACGAGGATCAGGTCGGCCTCGTACATGTCGGCGTTCTCCCAGCGGCAGTCCCTCCCGTCCGCACGCCTCCATGGCGAGACAGGACTGAACGTCCGGAAAGGGGTCTTTCCCGCCAACTGGCCGGTCCGGATAGGGGGTTCTCGGCCATGGATCGAGGGTTTTCCCCGTATCCGCGGGACAAAGGCTCCGCCTATTGTTCGAGCACAGCCGAACCACAGGTAACCCCTGACTGGAGGCTCGCGCACGGCCGGCCCTGGCGCCCTCTCGATTGCACCCCCCGCCGCTTCGACGACGAAGCGAATCGAACCGCTGCTCCGCACCGCGCGGCACCGTATGCGCCGCATCGCACCGCTGTTTCGCGCTGCCCGGAGCCGGCCACGAAAGGCACTCACTTGCGTACTCCTCGACCCGCGAGACGGAAGCTGATATCCGTCGCCGCGATCTCCGCGACGCTGCTGGCCGGGACCGCCGCGTCCCTCGCGCTGGCCGGTCCCGCCACCGCCAAGGTCCCCGCCGAGCAGACCGCCGCCGCTGCCGTGTCCGCCCCGGCCGAGCGACTGATCGTCGGCTACAAGTCGGGCGCCACCGAGGCCAAGTCGAACAAGGCCGCCTCCGCCGACGCCGAGGCCAAGGGCAAGGAGGCCGGCGAGAGCCTGGACTTCCAGCGCCGCCTCGGCACCGGTGCCGCGCTGGTCGACCTGGGCGAGCAGCTGAGCAAGGCCGATGTCGCCGACGTCGTCGCCGAGTACCAGGCCGACCCGCAGGTCGCGTACGTCGTGCCGGACCGCCTCAACAAGCCGCAGGCCGACCCGAACGACACCGAGTACAGCAAGCAGTGGGACCTCTTCGAGACCACCGCGGGCATGCGCGTGCCCGGCGCCTGGGACACCGCGACCGGCAGCGGCGTGACCGTCGCCGTCATCGACACCGGTTACGTCACCCACTCCGACCTCGCCGCCAACATCGTCGCGGGCTACGACTTCATCTCCGACACCGCGGTCTCGGTCGACGGCAACGGGCGCGACAGCAACCCGGCCGACCCGGGCGACTGGTACGCCGCCGGCGAGTGCGAGCAGACCACGGGCAGCTCCTCCTCCTGGCACGGCACGCACGTGGCGGGCACCATCGCGGCCGTCACCAACAACAGCAAGGGCGTCGCGGGCATCGCGTACAACGCGAAGATCTCCCCGCTGCGCGTCCTCGGCAAGTGCGGCGGCTACGACTCCGACATCATCGACGCCATCACCTGGGCGTCCGGCGGTACGGTCTCCGGCGTCCCGGCCAACGCCAACGTCGCCAAGGTCATCAACATGAGCCTGGGCGGTGGCGGTGCCTGCACCACGGCCACCCAGACCGCGATCAACAACGCGGTCGGCCGGGGCACCACGGTCGTCGTCGCGGCGGGCAACAGCAACGCCAACGCGGCCAACTACTCGCCGGCCAGCTGCAGCAACGTGATCTCGGTCGCCGCGCTCAACCGCACGGGCGCCAAGGCGAGTTACTCCAACTTCGGCTCGGTCGTCGACATCGCGGCACCCGGTGGCCAGACCAGCACCGGCACCGCCAACGGCATCCTGTCCACGCTGAACTCCGGGACGCAGGGCCCCGGTTCGGAGTCGTACGCCTACTACCAGGGCACCAGCATGGCCGCCCCGCACATCGCGGGTCTGGCCGCGCTCGCCAAGTCGGCGAACTCCGCGCTGACCCCGGCCCAGATCGAGTCCGCGATCAAGACCAACTCGCGTGCTCTGCCCGGTACTTGCTCGGGCGGCTGTGGCGCGGGTCTCGCGGACGCGGCCAAGACGGTGCAGGCGGTGAGCGGGTCCGGAGGCTCCACGGGGGGCACCACCTTCACCAGCACCACGGCCGTCTCCATCCCGGACGCCGGCTCGGCCGTCGAGTCCTCGATCGCCGTCAGCGGCCGCACCGGCAACGCGCCCTCGGCCCTCCAGGTCGGCGTCGACATCACCCACACCTACCGCGGTGACCTGGTGATCGACCTGGTCGCCCCGGACGGTACGGCGTACCGGCTGAAGTCCTCGGGCTCGGACTCGGCCGACAACGTCAACACGACCTACACCGTGGACGCGTCCAGCGAGTCCGCCAACGGCACCTGGAAACTGCGCGTGCAGGACGTGGCCTCGGCGGACACCGGCACCATCAACAGCTGGAAGCTGACCTTCTGACCGTCGAGCGCCGTCGGACGACTGTTGACCCAGGCGGACGGCGGCTGATCGACGACTGACGAGCCACCCCCCACAGGGTGGGGCCGAAAGGCCCCGCAGGGGCGGCCGACGCGAGCGGGCGTCGGCCGCCCCGCCTTTCGTTCCGCGGACATATACCTTCGTCGGTGTCTTTCATCCCGCCGCTGGATGGTGGAACCCGCGCCTCCGGGACAGGATGCCCGCATGAAGGGTGATCTGTTTTCCAGCGAGTACATGGTGCAGCCGGCCACTGCGGCGGGCATGAGCGTCGAGAACGCCAAGTCGATCAAGTACGCCGTCAACGGCGAGATGCTCGCCCGGCAGGGTGCGATGATCGCCTACCGGGGCAGTCTGCAGTTCGAGCGCAAGGGCCAGGGCGTCGGCGGCATGCTCAAACGGGCTGTCACGGGCGAGGGGCTGGCGCTCATGGCGGTGCGCGGGCAGGGAGAGGCCTGGTTCGCGCACGAGGCGCAGAACTGCTTCATCGTCGACATCGACCCCGGTGACGTCTTCACCGTCAACGGCCGCAACGTACTGTGCTTCGACGCCTCACTGAAGTACGAGATCAAGACGGTCAAGGGTGCGGGCATCACGGGTGGCGGGCTGTTCAACAGCGTCTTCACCGGACACGGCAGGCTCGGTCTCGTCTGCGAGGGCAACCCGCTGGTCATCCCCGTCTCGCCGCAGTGGCCGGTGTACGTCGACACGGACGCGATCGTCGGCTGGACGGCCAACCTCCAGACCTCACTGCACCGTTCGCAGTCCATAGGCTCGATGATCCGCGGCGGCTCCGGCGAGGCCGTGCAGTTGATGCTCCAGGGCGAGGGATACGTCGTCGTACGGCCGAGCGAGGCGACACCGCAGAAGGTCCAACAGCACTGATACGGGCCCGTGTCGGGCCGGTTCACGGCTGTTGGACCTTCCGGGGGTGCCGGGTGTCCGCCCGTCTCCTTCGCGATCCGCCGACGCGTCTACGTCGTGGCCCGTCGGCGGCGCCACAGCACCGCGGCGGTGCCGGTGGCGAGCAGCGCCGCGGTGCAGGCCGCGGCGGGCAGGAGCACGTCCGTGCCGGTCGAGGCGAGCGAGCCGTTGCCGGTGGTGTCGAGCGAGCCGCCGCCGGTCGTGGTCTGCGCCCCGCCGCCTCCCGTGCCACCCACGCTGTTCCCGTCGGCGCTCGGACCGTCGACGGGAACCGTGGTCCCGGAGTCGGTCGGGTCGGCGTCCGGTCCCGAGTCGCCGGGCGACGGCTCGGACGTTCCGTCCGAGGGGCTGGGCGAGGCCGGGTCCGAGGGCGAGGGCGACCCCGGGTCGGACGGTGACGGCGACTCGGAGGGCGACGGCGGCACCGGCGCCCGGAACACCGTGAGCGAGGCCTCGGACGGGCTCCCGACGAACACCGAGTCGCCGCCCGGCGTCACCGCGACGGACGAGCTGCCCAACTGGCCGTTGACGCCCGGCAGTTCGGCACCCATGCCGAGGTCCTTGAGCGTCGCCGTGTCGTACACCGCGAGCTGCCCCACGCCGTCCCCCTCCTCCGGCGGGTTGCCCCAGTCCTGCCACACCGCGAACGCCCGGTCGGAGCGCGGGTCCACGGCGACATCCGCGATGGTGTCACCGGGCTTCGCGTCGAAGGAGGCGGCCAGTTCGCCGGCGGCGATGTCGTACGCCTCCAGGACCGTGCCGCGCCCCGCCCACAGCACCCCGCGCTCGGTGTCCCACTCCAGGAAGGACACCGCGGCACCGGCGCCGAGCGCGATCTCCTTGCCGTCCGGCGTGAAGTCGGCCGAACCGACCCTGCGCAGCACGCTGTTGGTGTTGTCGGCGACCCAGATCTGCCCGGCGGCGGTGTCCACGGCGAGCGGACCGACGGCGGCCGGCAGGGTCAGTGAGCGCTCCACGGTCACCGACGTCTCGCCGACGGCGACCTCCTCCAGTTTCGTCCCGCGGACGACCACGACCGTGCCGGCCTTCGCCCCGGCCTTGGCCTGCGTGATCGTCGTGCCGGAGAGCCAGCCACCGCGGCCCGCCGCGTCCCCGTCCTTCACGGCGGCGATCCCGCGCAGCCCGACCAGGTAGTGCACCCCGTCGCCCGGCAGCGGCCCGGCGAGCCGTTTGCCCGGAAGCTGGGCGGGCACGCCGGTGCTGCCGGGGGAGGTCTTCACCCAGTTCAGTACGTTCCCGGCGGCCGGGTCGACGACATAGATCCCGGCGAGGCTCCCGCCCGTCGTACCGGCGACGGTGTCGGACCCGACGTACAGCTTCCCCGACTCGGGGTGCACCAGCAGGTCGAGCGGTTTGCCGACGGTCGTGAGGCGGGCCGTCTGCTCGTACCCCTCCCTCCCGGGCGGGTCGTCGGCGCCGACGGCGGGCGTGCTGACGACGACGGCGGCGAGGACCACCGCCGTGATTCCCACGAGGGCGCCCGCCGCCCGGGGGCGGAGCACATCGCTCCGCCCCCGGGTTCTGAGAGGCGCGGTCACGAGAAGGTGACCGGGATGTAGACGTCGTAGGAGCGGGTGCCGCTCGCCGTGTGGTCGGCGCGCGTCACGATGGCGCAGTCGACGTCCGTGCCGCAGACCTGGCCGGTGGCGATGTTCGGGTTCACGTGCACGCTGACGTCGAAGGAGCCGCCGGAGCCGTAGGCGGAGCTGTTCGCGACCGTGCCGCCGCCGAGGTTCGACACCCAGTGCGAGGCGCCCGTCGTGCCGGACTGGTCCGCGCCGCCCAGGCAGGGGGTCGGCCGGGAGGTGTACGTCGACGGGTCACCGGGCACGACGCCGTCCGGTATCACGCACAGGCCGACGTAGACGCCCTGGATGGTGTTGTAGCCGCTGCCGGAGACGGTGATGTTCTGCCCGGCGGCCGACAGGGCGTCGGGGGCCGTCAGCGACAGGTTGTACGTCGTTCCGCTCACCGTCACGGACCGCGTGGCGGTGGCGGCCGAGGCGGAGGTGGCGAGCCCGACCGTCAGCGCGGCGGCGGTGGCACCGACGACGGCGATTCGGGTGGCACGGGCGAACACGGCGGATCTCATGGGCAGTTGGCCTTTCGGAGGCGAAAACCACTTAGGTAAGGCAAACCTAAGTTGCGAGTCAATGGATCGTCAACCCGTACCTCATGGAGCCCAGCCGGACCAGCCGGCTCAGGCCACGTGCAGCGGCAGCGACTTCAGGCCGTTGATGAAGTTGGAGACGAGCCGCCGGGGAGGCCCGGCGACGCGCGGCGGCCCGGGCAGGGCGCGCAGCGCCTCCTCGTACAGCACCCGCAGCTGCAGCCGGGCGAAGTGCGCACCCAGGCAGACATGCGGGCCGTCCCCGAAGGAGACGTGCGGATTCGGTGTACGCGCCAGGTCGAGCCGGTGCGGCTCGGCGAACACCCGCTCGTCGTGGTTGGCGGAGGCGTGGAAGACCACCACCTTGTCCCCGGCACGGACCGTCGTCCCGGCCAGCTCGGTGTCGCGCACGGCGGTGCGACGGAAGGTGAGCACCGGCGGGTGCCACCGCAGGAGTTCGTCGACGGCCGACTCCAAGTCGACGTGCCCGGCGCGCAGTTGGGCGTACGCCTCCGGATGCCCGGCCAGCGCCAGCAGTCCGCCGGGGGCCGCGCCGCGAACCGTGTCGTTGCCCGCGACCGTCAGCAGGAAGAAGAACATCTCCAGTTCCGCGGTGGCGAGTTCACCGTCGGCGGCGAGCACGGTCATGACGTCGTCGCCGGGGTGCCGCCGCTTGTGTCCGGCCAGCTCGCGGGCGTACGCGAACATGTCCCGCAGTGCCGCCGGGGAGCGCGGGTCGACCGGTCTGCCCACGGCGTCGAGCACGGGCGGGCCCGCCTCGTCCGGGTCCTGGTAGCCGATGACCCGCTGGGTCCAGTGCAGCAGCAGCCCGCGGTCGCTCTCCGGCACACCGAGCAGATCCGCGAGGTTGAGCAGCGCGTAGTCGTCGGTGACATCGGTGACGAGGTCGCAGGTGCCGTCGTTCCTACGTGCGGTCGCCACCGCCTGCTCGAAGAGCGAGCGGGCCCGGGTGAGGGCGACCGACGCGAAGCGGTCGATCCGGCGCGGGGTGAACGCCCGGCTGACGAGGCGCCTCAACCTCCCGTGCCACGGCGGATCCTGATTGAGCATCATCCGCCGGATGAACGGCAGGTCGTCCGGATCCGGATCCCTGATCTGGGTCGCCCCGAGATACGAGGAGTACGTCTCCGAGTCCTTCAGGACCCGGACCACGTCGGCGTGCCGGGTGACCGCCCAGAAGCCGGGTCCGGCCGGCCAGCCGAGAACCTCGTGCTCCTGCTGCCAGGCCACGGGGTGGTGGTCGCGCAGGACGCGGTATGCGGCGTGGGGGACACCGGCGGCGTACTGCCGGGGGTCGAAGACGTCGGGGACGGCGTCCGGGCCGGCGTCCGGGCCGGGTTCCCCGGCGGGTGGCGTGGGCGTCGCTCGTGAGGTCACGCCACCACGGTGGCCCGGCCGCGGCGGGGCGGCAAGGGCGTGTGAGAGGGCTCCGGCGACCGGCGGCGCGAATGTGCTTTCGCATTTTCCCGAAGGCCGCGCGAACGGCGGGGGCGAGAAAAAGGACCCGGTCACCCCAGCCGTACGTCCTGCCAGACCATCCGGTGGTCCGACGTCGGGACCACCGTGCCGTTGCCGACCAGGCGGTAGAGCGGGTCGTCGGACGTGGGCCAGAAGACGCCGTTGCCGGCAGGGATCAGACCACGGGACGGGATGACATGGTCGACCCGGAGGTTGCCGGGCGCGGTGTCGCCGAAGTCCGCCGTGTCGTACGCGGGATTCCCGACATGCGAGGCATTCGCACCCCCTTGGAGACGGGAGGCCTCCACGCCACCACGAGAGGCGGGCGGCACGCCGGGCAACCGCACGGCCGAGTGGTCCAGCAACTGCCGCACCGCGTCGTCGTAGCTGTCCCCGTCGAACGGATCGGCGTTGAGGTCACCCGCGATCACGAAACGGGCCCCGGCCCGCAACCCGTCCCGTACACCCCGGTCGTCGTACAGGTACGCCCCACGACGCCGCCCCCCGATGTAGTCCGCCCACAACCGGATCTCGTCGTGGTTGCGCCGCCCGTTGCGGTCCTCGGCCCCGTCGAAGGTGGGCGGAGTCGGATGCGAGACGAGGAAGTGCACGGTGGAGGAGGAACCGTGGCCGAGCCGGATCGGCAGATCCCAGTGGCTCTTGGACGACAGCCGCAGGATCGCCGTGGCCTCCGCGCTGTAGTAGCCCTGCGGCATGACGTTGCCCGGCATGTCCTTCCACAGGAAGTGCTGGAAGGTACGGGCCGCCCGGACGTCGATCGGGTACTTGGAGAGGACGACCATGCCGTACTGGCCGGGGAACCAGCCGTACCCGAAGGCGTCCTGCCCGTACGCGTCGGAACCCGGCGTGGTGACGGCGCCGTTCTTGCCGTCGAGGTCCACCCCGGAGGCGACACCGGTGTTGACGGGCGCGGTGAAGCGGTACGGGAAGCGCACCGGCTTCGCGCCGTTCTGGCCCACGGCGAGGTAGTTGCGGAGGAACAGCCGGACCGCGGTGCCGTCCTCGTCGTAGTCGAACTCGTTGATCAGCAGGACGTCCGGGTCGACCCGCTGGATCGTCTCGGCGACGTTGCGGGCCTGCTGGTTGTCCGGCGTGGACAGGTCCGTGACGAGGGCGCCCTGAGTGCCGCGGTTCAGCGAGGCATTGAAGGTGGCGAAGCGGACGGCACGCCGGTGCGAGCTCGCGCCGGCGGAGGCGCCGAACGCCGTCGTGCCGGCCAGCGCGGCTCCGGTGAGACCGGCGAGCGCGGCACGGCGCGAGAACGACGGGCGGTGCGGTCTGGGGTGGTTCATCGGTACTCCGGGGGGAGGGGGGAGAGACGAGGAGGGCACGTGAACTCCCGTAGTCTGCGCGCGTAGACGCAGGTGGCACAAGGGTTTGCCGGGGACTCACGGACGGCGGTGAAGCGGGGATTTCGGACGGCCGACGCCCTGGTGTACGCACGTCGTACGAGGCCGACGGCCGTCGTCATCGCACGTACTCCGAGGCCCGCCCGCAGGGCATCGCACCGGGCACCGGCGGAACAGCACACCGCCGACTCCGCGGAATCGCGCACCGCCGGCCCGCAGGACAGCACACCTTTCCCCGAACCGCCTCCCGACACTCATCCGTTCACGCGATGGTGCGATCATGTGCCGCCGTACGGATGCCCGTCGGAGGCCGCGGGTAGGGCCGGGCCATGACGCAGCCGTTCGAACTCCCGCACTTCTACATGCCGTACCCCGCGCGGTTGAACCCGCATCTCGACGAGGCGCGCGCCCATTCGAGCGAGTGGGCGCGCGGTATGGGCATGCTGGAGGGCTCCGGTATCTGGGAGCAGGCCGACCTCGACGCGCACGACTACGGCCTGTTGTGCGCGTACACGCATCCGGAGTGCGACGGGCCCGCCCTCTCGCTCATCACCGACTGGTACGTGTGGGTCTTCTTCTTCGACGACCACTTCCTGGAGACCTTCAAGCGCAGCCAGGACCGCTCCGGCGGCAAGGACTACCTGGACCGGCTCCCGCTCTTCATGCCGCTCGATCTCTCGACCCCCGTGCCGGAGCCGCAGAATCCCGTCGAGGCCGGACTCGCCGACCTCTGGGCGCGCACGGTTCCCTCGATGTCCCTGGGCTGGCGCAAGCGGTTCGCCGAGTCCACCGAGCATCTGCTCAACGAGTCGATGTGGGAGCTGTCCAACATCAACGAGGGGCGGATCGCCAACCCCGTCGAGTACATCGAGATGCGCCGCAAGGTCGGCGGCGCCCCCTGGTCGGCGGGGCTCGTGGAGTTCGCGACGGCCGAGATCCCCGAATCCGTCGCCGGCTCACGGCCGTTGCGCGTGCTCATGGAGACCTTCTCCGACGGCGTGCACCTGCGCAACGACCTCTTCTCCTACCAGCGGGAGGTCGAGGACGAGGGCGAGTTGAGCAACGGTGTGCTCGTCCTGGAGACCTTCTTCGGCTGCACCACCCAGCAGGCCGCCGACATGGTCAACGACATCCTCACCTCGCGGCTGCACCAGTTCGAGCACACCGCGCTCACCGAAGTGCCCGCGCTGTCCCTGGACAAGGGCCTCACACCGGACGAGGTCCGGGCGATCGGCGCGTACGCGCAGGGGCTGCAGGACTGGCAGTCGGGCGGCCACGAGTGGCACCTGCGGTCGAGCCGCTACATGAACGAGGGGGCTCTCGCGACCTCACCGCTGACCGGCCTCACCGGTCCCGGCACCTCAGCCGCCGATGTCGGGGCGCTGCTCGCCGCCGCCGGTGCCGAGCGGCTGCGCGCGTACACCCATGTCCCGTACCAGAAGGTGGGACCCTCCCAACTCCCTGATTTCTACATGCCGTTCCAGGTCCGGCTGAACGCCGATCTGGACGGGGCCCGGCAGCGCATCACTCCGTGGGCGCACAGCATGGGCATCCTGGAGGAGGGCGTCTGGGACGAGGACAAGCTCGCCGCCTACGACCTGCCGCTGTGCTCGGCGGGCCTCGATCCGGACGGTACGCCGGAGGCGCTGGACCTCAGCGCGCAGTGGCTCGTGTGGGGGACGTACGGCGACGACTACTACCCGATGGTGTTCGGGAACCGGCGTGACGTGGCCGCGGCGAAGCTGTGCACCGAGCGGCTGTCCGCGTGTATGCCCCTCGCGGGCGAGGAGATCCCGCCCCCGGTCAACGCGATGGAGCGGGCCCTCGCCGACCTGTGGCGGCGTACGACGGTCGGGATGACCCTGGAGGCGCGCCGCACCTTCCGGGCCTCGGTGGACGTGATGACCGAGAGCTGGGTGTGGGAGCTGGTCAACCAGCTCCAGAACCGCATCCCCGACCCCGTCGACTACCTGGAGATGCGTCGCGCCACTTTCGGCTCCGACCTCACCAAGAGTCTGTGCCGCCTGGGCCACGGCCCGGCGGTGCCTCCCGAGGTCTACCGCAGCGGTCCGGTCCGTTCGCTGGAGAACGCCGCGATCGACTACGGGATGCTCATCAACGACGTCTTCTCGTACCAGAAGGAGATCGAGTACGAGGGAGAGGTGCACAACCTGATCCTCGTCGTGCAGAACTTCTTCGGCTGCGACTACCCGACGGGACTCGGCGTCGTCCATGACCTCATGACCCAGCGCATGAAGCAGTTCCAGCATGTCGCCGCCAACGAGTTCCCTCTGCTCTACGAGGACTTCCAACTCTCCGACGAGGCCCGCGAGATCTTGGAGGGCTATGTGGTCGAGCTGCAGAACTGGATGGCCGGCATCCTGAAGTGGCACTACGACTGCCGCCGTTACGGGGCCGCCGACCTGGCCCGCCGCGCCCACGGCTTCGTACCGGGACAGCTCCCGGGCCTGCCGATCGCCGCCAGTCGGCAGAGGACGTCGATCGGCGCCCTCTGACGGGGCCGCCGCCTCGCGTCACCCGTTCGAGGATCGTGGCGTGCCGGTGCGGAGGGTAGGGCTCTGGCCGGAGGCGATCACCAATGGAACAGACCGCGTTGCGTCCCAAGCCGATGCCGGGCCGGGAGCCGGGCGGCGGCCGTCCGCCCGGCACGGTCCGCCGCCCGCACGCCGCACGCCGGCGCGGGCGACGGCTCATGACCCTGCTGTTCAGCCTGTTCGTCGGGGCGGTCCTCGTGCTGTCGGGGATCGGCCTCGGCACCGTGGGCGCCACGGTGATCGGCATGAGCAAGCTGGCCGACCTGCGGAGGGAGGCGGGCGAACAGGGCGGTGCGCCGGGGGAGTCCGGCCCGGCGCCAGGGTCGGCGGAGGGCTCGGCGGAGGGCTCGGCACAGGAATCGGGGCAGGAAACCGGGCAGAGACAGGGCGGCTCCAAGTCGGCACCAGGAGCCGGGAGTTCCGCCTCGCCGAAGAATCCGTCCCGGGATCCGCGGAGTGACGCGCCCGAAGAGCGGCCCACCCTCGGTGTGGAGGCTGTCGACTCCTCCAAGGGCCCGGGCGCGCTCCTCGTCGGCGTGCACGTCCCCGGACCCGGCTACACCGCGGGTCTCGTACGGGGTGACGTGCTGCTCGTCTTCGGCCGGACCCGTGTCGACTCGGCCGCCGACCTGGCGCGGGCCGTCGCCGCCGCGCGCCCCGGCACCGCGGTCACGCTCACTCTGCGGCACGCGAGCGGCGGCTACCAGCAGCTGTCGGTGACCCCCGGCGTCGTCACCTGACGGCACCCGGCGTCACACGGTCACGCCGGACCCGGCGTCACACGGCCACCCTGAAGTGGCTCGTCAGCCGGCCCTCGTCGTCCAGCACATGAAAGGCGAACCCGGGAGGCGCCTCCCGGTCCGCCGCACCCTCGCCCTCCCACGGCAGCCACAGCGTCCAGGTCACTCCGGGCCCGACGACCAGCGGCCGCCCGCCGAACGTCGTGGCCGCGGGCGTGTGGGCGTGCCCGGTGATGATCCCGGCGACCTCGCTCCTGCGCTCCAGCAGCGCGGCCAGCACCGACGGCCGGCGCAACTGGTAAGCGTCGGGCAGCGGGTGATGGAGCGCCACCGGCGGATGGTGGAAGGCGAGCAGCGCGGGCAGCCCGTCGAGTCCGTCGAGCGTCTCCTCGATCCAGGCGTACGTCTCCTCGTCCAGCTCTCCCTCGTCGCTGCCCGGCACGCTGGAGTCGCACATCAGGACGGCCGCGTCGTCGAAGACCCGCACGCTGTTGACCGGCCCGTCGCCGGCCGGTTCGCCGAGCAGTGCCTTGCGGTAGGGGGAGCGGCTGTCGTGGTTGCCCGGACACGTCAGTACGGGGAAGGGGGCGCCGCGCTCGCGCAGCCCCAGGATGCGCGCGGCCTCCTCGTACTCGGCCTCCGTCCCGTGGTCCGCGATGTCCCCGGTGACCAGGAGGGCATCCACCGGGACCGGCAGCTCCCACAGTCGGTCCCGCACCCGCTCGGCGCGCTCCGTCGCCCGCCCGGTCCCGTCGAGATGAAGGTCGCTGATGTGCGCGAGCACGAGCATGGTGGTCTCCGCCTCCCCTGGGTGGCCACTTAATGGCTTGATGGCATCCAAGCATTAGAACTAATGGTTGGGCAATCGGGGATCGTTAAATGTCTTGGCCGCGCCCCCTCAACCGGGCCACGATGGGCCCCATGCTGAGCACCCTTCTCGCCTTCCTCGGCGCATGCACCCTGATCGCCGCCTCGCCCGGACCGAGCACGGTGCTGATCATCAGGCAGTCCCTGCAGAGCAGGCGTTCCGGATTCCTGACGGTGCTGGGCAACGAGACCGGCGTCTTCGTATGGGGAGTCGTCGCCGCGTTCGGCCTCACCGCACTGCTCGCCGCCTCCGAAATGGCGTACGACGTGATGCGCGTCGTGGGGGCCGTCGTGCTCGTCGTCTTCGGCGTACAGATGCTGTGGCAGGCGCGGCGCGCCAAGCGCGCGGCGGACGACGGCCCGGAGCAGGGCGGCGGGAAGAGCGGCTGGGCCTCCTACCGGACCGGGCTGCTGATCAACCTCGCCAACCCCAAGGCGGCGATCTTCGCGATGTCCTTCCTCCCGCAGTTCGTGCCGGAGGGCGCCCCGCACCTGCCCACCATGGTCGGGCTCGCCGCCCTCTGGGCGGTCTACGAGATCGGCTACTACGGCCTGTACGTCTGGTTCGTCGGCCGTATGAAGACCGTGCTGTCCCGGGCCGGCGTGCGGCGCAGGCTGGAGCAGGTCTCCGGGGGAGTACTGCTGCTCCTCGGCGCCCGGCTCGCCCTGGAGAGCTGATGTCCCGGGAAAATGACGCTCTTCTTAAGGAAGGCGCCGTTCGGAAAGTAGTGGTGACCGGCTCGCGCCGCCCCCGCTGTCCGGGCAGGATGCTGCCCGTAGCCCCTTTTGAACCACGGAGGCCCGGATGACCGGCACGCCCGCGCCCTTCACCGCCGACGACTACCAGGCACGGATGGAGCGCGCCGCGCGGGCCGCCGCCGACGCGGGGCTCGCCGGGGTGCTGGTCGCGCCGGGCC
>NZ_JAPWHT010000279.1:0-13601 GCF_027270795.1 Streptomyces sp. ActVer | reverse complement strand
CACGCGCGCGTGCCCCGCACCAACGGGCCGGTCGGCGACGGCGACAGCGATCCAGGCCGCGTCCCGCAGCCCACTCCCGTCACCCACCTCGGCGCGAGTACCGGACACCATGAGAAAGGAGCCCCCTTGCTTCCGGGCCACCCGCTCGGGAAAGGCAAGAGCGGCGACGAGCCCGACGGCGTGATCGTCGGTGGGGGCACCACCAAGGCGCGCCCCATCAGGAGCGCGAGACTGTGACATGTGCGGCTCCGCCGCGTGGGCGCGACCGGCCACGGACGGCCCGCAGGTATCGAACGGCGCATCCCGCGGAGCGCTGGGCGCGGGCGCCGACGCGGCCCGCAGCCGCCGGACCTCCGTGCGCCACCGCCCGGCATAGGCGTCACCCCCACGCCGGGCGGCCCGCAAGGCAGCGGAAAGATCATCCCCGTACTCCCGCGGCGGCTCCTCACTCAAGAGGGCGACCACCTCCGCGGAGCGCTCGGCACCCACGGAGCGCCCCGCGTCCAGCAACGCCCGCCCCAGCCGCGGATGCAGCCCGAGCCGCGACATCCGTACACCCCGCTCCGTCGGACGCCCGTCGGAGCCCACCGCGCCGATGGCCTCCAGAACGCCCCGGGCGGCCGCCATGGCGCCTCCCGGCGGCGGATCCAGCAGAGCCAGCCCCGAGGCGTCGGGATCGCCCCAGCAGGCCGCCTGGAGGGCGAACGCCGTCAGGTCGGCCACTTTGATCTCCGGCGCCGGGAAACGCGTCAGCCGCCCGTCCTCCGCCTCCGCCCAGCACCGGTACACCGCACCCGGGGCCTCACGCCCGGCACGCCCCGCCCGCTGCCGACCGGCCGCCTGCGAGGCCCGTACCGTCGCCAACGCGCTCAGCCCCCGCGCGTGATCGACCCGCGGCTCCCGCGCCAGGCCGGAGTCCACGACCACCTGCACGCCCGGAACCGTCAGCGACGACTCGGCCACCGACGTGGCGAGGACCACCCGGCGCCGCGTGCCCCCGGACAGCACCGCGTCCTGCACCGCGGCCGGCGCCCGGCCGTGCACCTGAAGCACCTCGACGTCACCGAGCCCGCCGAGCTGCCCGGCGACCCGCGCGATCTCCCCGACACCGGGCAGGAAGCACAGGACGTCCCCGTCGCGTTCGGAAAGGGCCCGCCGCACCACCGACGCCACATGCGTCAGCAGCACCGGGTCCACCCGCATGCCGTGCGGCGGCCGCACAGGGCGTACGGGCGGCGCCCAGACCACCTCGACCGGATGGGACACACCCTGCGCCTCGACCACCGGCACCTCGCCCAGCAGCCTCGCCCACCCCTCGGCGTCGGTCGTCGCGGAGGCGGCGACCAACCGCAACTCGGGGCGCAGGGCGGCCTGTACGTCCAGCAGGAACGCGGCCACCGTGTCCGCGTCCAGGTGCCGTTCGTGGCATTCGTCGAGCACGACCACGTCGACGCCCGCCAGTTCCTGGTCCCGCTGCAGCCGTTGCAGCAGCACACCGGTCGTGACGACCTCCACGCGCGCGCGTGGCCCCACGACCCGCTCCCCGCGCACCGTGTACCCGACGCTCTCGCCGGTCTTCTCACCCAGCAGCCACGCCATCCGCCGCGCGGCCGCCCGCGCCGCGATCCGCCGCGGCTCGGCGACGACGACCCGGCGTACGGGCCCGTCGCCGACCAGACCGGCGAGGACGAGCGGTACGAGGGTCGTCTTGCCGGTGCCGGGCGGCGCGACCAGCACGGCACCGCCGTGCTGGTCCAGGACCTCGCCCAGGCCGGGCAGCGCACCGCGTACGGGCAGGACGTCCAGAGCGTCGTAACGGATCACACGCTCAGTCTCTCCCCCGGCCTCCGGCCGGGGGAGCCCCCGTCTCGCTTCGCTCGCACACGAAGATCGCCGACCCGGGGATGAGGTTTCCCCGAAGGGGCGACCAGCCGCCCCACTCCTGGGTGTTCCAGGCGGGCCACTGCGGCTCGACCAGGTCGACCAGCCGGAAACCGCCCGCCACCACGTCCCGGACGCGGTCGCCGACCGTCCTGTGGTGCTCGACGTACACCGCGCGGCCCGCGTCGTCCTGCTCGACGTACGGCGTGCGGTCGAAGTACGAGGAGGTCACGGTCAGCCCCTCGGGGCCGGGCTCGTCGGGGAAGGCCCAGCGGATCGGGTGCGTGACGGAGAAGACGAACCGGCCGCCGGGCCGCAGCACCCTGTGCACCTCCTTCAGCACCTTCACGGGGTCCGCGACGAACGGCAGCGCCCCGTAGGCGGAGCACGCCAGGTCGAAGGAGGCGTCCGCGAACGGCAGCGCGCCGGCGTCCGCCTCCACGAGCCCCACTCCCTTGGCGCCGATCCGCAGCGCGTGCTGGAGCTGGCGGTGCGAGAGGTCCAGGGCGACCGGACGGGCCCCCTGGGCGGCCAGCCAGCGCGAGCACTGGGCGGCACCCGCGCCGATCTCCAGGACGTCCTTTCCGGCCAGTTCCTCCATCGGTCCGAGCAACTCGGCCTCGATCTCGTCGAGACCCTCGGGGCCCCACACGAAACGGTCGTCGCCGAGAAACGTGCCGTGCTCGACCTGGTACTCGTCCGCGTTCCGGTCCCACCAGCCACGATTGGCGCGGGTGCTCTCGCCGGACCCCGCCTCCCGTCGTGTCGCCTCGGGCTCGAACGGTTCGGGCTCTTGGATGATCGGCTCCCTCGTACTAATCTGCGGGCTCTTCCGTCCGACCCGTCCCCGGCGGCCGTCACGCAAGGGGCGCCGCAGGGCCCTCGTGGCCTCGTGAGACAGGTCTTGTGCCGGGTATGCGGCGATCCGCCCCGGGTGTGCGCCTTCGCGCATTGACCCTGTCCGGCTGCCCCCGTATGCTACAAGTTGCGCTGCGGGCCTGCGCTCCTCAGACGTAGCAGGCTGCGCTCGCATCTGTTGTATGTCCCCTCGGTTTTCGAGGCGCCACCGGCAAGTGTTCGTCATTGAACACGCCCGGATTCGGCGCTTCCTTGGCTGTCCGGCTTCTTCAGAGCGAAACGGGCTCCCGGCGTAAGCAGTACCTACGACTCACTGTCCGTACCGGAGCCCTTACCCACATGACGAGCAGCACCGAGACCACCGCCACCACCCCGCAGGTTGCGGTCAACGACATCGGTAACGAGGAAGCCTTCCTCGCCGCGATCGACGAGACGATCAAGTACTTCAACGACGGCGACATCGTCGACGGCGTCATCGTGAAGGTCGACCGGGACGAGGTCCTGCTCGACATCGGTTACAAGACCGAAGGTGTCATCCCGAGCCGCGAGCTCTCGATCAAGCACGACGTCGACCCCAATGAGGTCGTCAAGGTCGGCGACGAGATCGAAGCCCTTGTTCTCCAGAAGGAGGACAAGGAAGGCCGCCTGATCCTCTCGAAGAAGCGCGCCCAGTACGAGCGCGCCTGGGGCACCATCGAGAAGATCAAGGAAGAGGACGGCATCGTCACCGGTACCGTCATCGAGGTCGTCAAGGGTGGTCTCATCCTCGACATCGGCCTCCGTGGCTTCCTGCCGGCTTCTCTCGTCGAGATGCGCCGTGTCCGCGACCTCCAGCCCTACGTGGGCAAGGAGCTCGAGGCGAAGATCATCGAGCTGGACAAGAACCGCAACAACGTGGTCCTGTCCCGCCGCGCCTGGCTCGAGCAGACCCAGTCCGAGGTTCGCCAGACGTTCCTCACCACCCTGCAGAAGGGTCAGGTCCGCTCCGGCGTCGTCTCCTCGATCGTCAACTTCGGTGCCTTCGTGGACCTGGGTGGCGTCGACGGTCTCGTTCACGTCTCCGAGCTCTCCTGGAAGCACATCGACCACCCCTCCGAGGTTGTCGAGGTCGGCCAGGAAGTCACCGTCGAGGTCCTCGACGTCGACATGGACCGCGAGCGTGTCTCCCTGTCGCTGAAGGCGACGCAGGAAGACCCGTGGCAGCAGTTCGCCCGTACGCACCAGATCGGTCAGGTCGTCCCGGGTAAGGTCACCAAGCTCGTTCCCTTCGGTGCGTTCGTGCGCGTCGACGAGGGCATCGAGGGTCTGGTCCACATCTCCGAGCTGGCCGAGCGCCACGTGGAGATCCCGGAGCAGGTCGTCCAGGTCAACGACGAGATCTTCGTCAAGGTCATCGACATCGACCTCGAGCGTCGTCGCATCAGCCTCTCGCTGAAGCAGGCCAACGAGGCCTTCGGTGCCGACCCGGCGACGGTCGACTTCGACCCGACGCTGTACGGCATGGCCGCGTCGTACGACGACCAGGGCAACTACATCTACCCCGAGGGCTTCGACCCCGAGACCAACGACTGGCTCGAGGGCTTCGAGTCCCAGCGTGAGGTGTGGGAGACCCAGTACGCCGAGGCGCAGACGCGCTTCGAGCAGCACCAGGCTCAGGTCATCAAGTCCCGCGAGGCGGACGCCCAGGCCGAGGCCGAGGGTGTCACCACCCCGGGTGCGGCTCCGGCCGCCTCCAGCGGTGGTGGTGGTGGCGGCGGTTCGTACTCCTCGGAGTCGGACGACAACTCCGGCGCCCTGGCGTCGGACGAGGCGCTTGCCGCGCTCCGCGAGAAGCTGGCCGGAGGCCAGAGCTGATCGCTCACCCTCCAGGCAGTAACTAGCTGGTGACTGCGGGCCCGCACCCTTCTGGGTGCGGGCCCGCAGTGCGTTCACCTCGCGCGGGCCGGTCTCTGCTGTGCCGGATGCCGGATGCCGGATGCCGCGCGCCGGGCATCCGTGGCCGAGGCGTTCGGTCGGCCGGAAGGCCGCGGTTTGCAGAAACTTGCGGGATACATGAATAACTGACGGGCCGTAACCGGCCATTGGGAGGCTTCCTCGGTCGTTCAAGATCGAGAAGGGGAGCCCCCGTCATGGCACAGCCTCAGAGCGGTCCTGGTACGAGTCGGCGTTCGTTCCTGCGCAAGGTGGGCCTCACCGGCGGCGCGGGCACGATGTTCGCCACCATGGGGGCCCTCGGCCTCGCCCCCACGGCCCGGGCCGCCCAGCGCGAACTGCCCTTCCACGCCCCGAAGCCGAGCGACTTCACGCTCACCGGACGCGGCGCGGCCAAGGTGGTCGTCGTCGGCGGCGGCATCGCCGGCCTCACGACCGCGTACGAACTCGGCAAGGCGGGCTACGACTGTACGGTCCTGGAGGCCAGAGACCGCACCGGTGGCCGCAACTTCACCGTGCGGGGCGGCGACACCACCACCGACCTGTACGGCAACAGGCAGACGGCCCGCTTCGGCGACGGGCAGTACATGAACGCGGGCCCGGCCCGTCTGCCCCAGTGGATGGTCACTCTTGACTACTGCCGCGAACTCGGCGTCCCGGTCGAGGTGTTCACCAACGTCAACGCGGACGCGTACCTCTTCAACGAGTCGGCCGGCATGACCGAGCCGATGCGGTACCGAACGGCGAAGGCCGATGTCTACGGGTACGTCTCGGAGTTGCTCGCCAAGGCCACCGACACGGGCGCACTCGACGCGGAGTTGACCGCCACCGACCGGGAGAGGCTCGTCGAGTTCCTCAAGGACTTCGGCGACCTGGGAGACACGCTGGACTACACGGGCGGCGAGCGCCGCGGATACGACGTCGTCCCCGCGGCCGCGGGCACTCCCGGTGTGCTCCTCGGCGACGTCCCGTCCGCCTCCGAGGTGTTCGCGAGCGGAGTCGGCCGCTACTTCTCCTTCGAGTTCGGCTTCGACCAGGCGATGCTCATGTTCCAGCCGGTGGGCGGCATGGACCGGATACCGCGCGCCCTGACGAGGGCGATCGGGGGCCATCGCATCCGCACGGGGGCCGTCGTTTCGAGGATCACCGACAAGGGGAGCGGCGTCACCGTCACGTACACCCAGGGCGGCCGGACCAGGAGCATCGACGCCGACTACTGCGTCGGTGCGCTGCCGCCCAACATCCTCGCCAGGATCCCGCACAACCTCGGTGCGGGCGTACAGACCGCGCTGGAGGCGATCACCCCGTCGTCCGCGGCCAAGATCGGCCTGGAGTACCGCTCGCGCTGGTGGGAGCTCGACCACCGGATCTACGGCGGCATCACCGAGACCGACCAGGACGTCACCCACATCTGGCACCCGTCCCACGGCTTCCACGGCGAACGCGGCGTCATGATCGGCTACTACAACTACGGGGCCGACGCGGACGCGTACGCGAAGCTCACGCCCAAGGAGCGCGAGACGCGTGCCGTCGCCGCGGGCGTGAAGATCTACGGGGCGAAGTACCGCACCGAACTGGCATCCTCCTTCTCCCACCACTGGCGCCAGACGCCCCATCTGGAGGCCGCCTGGCACACGACCACCGGCGGTCCCGACCACGCCCGCTACAAGCCGCTCAACGAGCCCACGGGGCGCGTCTACTTCGCCGGCGACTGGCTCAGCTACACGGACGCCTGGCAGCACGGCGCGTTCACGTCCGCCCGCAAGGCCGTCACCGCGCTCCACGCGCGCGTGCTGGCCTCGTAGCGCTGTCATTGCGTCGTTGCCCTGTCAGGGCGTCATTGCGCTGTCATGGCGAGGTCAAGGCGCGGTCGCGGCGCATGAGAAGCCGGTAAAAGGGGGCAGCGAACGGGCGTGGCGGGGAATGCTCGTGTCCTGGTCCGCGTTGTGGAGTACGAACACGAGGAGGAGCGGTCACTGTGCTTGATCCGCAGGGTTTGTACGCATGGGAGCCGAAGGGCCTGGCTGTCGTCGACATGGCGCTCGCCCAGGAGTCGGCCGGTCTTGTCATGCTCTACCACTTCGACGGATACATCGACGCGGGCGAGACCGGCGACCAGATCGTCGACCGGCTGCTCGACTCGCTGCCCCATCAGGTCGTGGCCCGCTTCGACCACGACAGGCTCGTGGACTACCGCGCCAGGCGCCCGCTGCTGACGTTCAGGAGCGACCGCTGGGCCGACTACGAGGAGCCCACGCTGGACGTGCGGCTCGTCCAGGACGCCACGGGCGCGCCGTTCCTGCTGCTCTCCGGCCCCGAGCCGGACGTCGAGTGGGAGCGCTTCGCCGCGGCCGTCCAGCAGATCGTCGAGCGCCTCGGCGTGCGCCTGTCCGTGAACTTCCACGGCATTCCCATGGGCGTACCGCACACGCGCCCCGTGGGCCTCACACCGCACGGCAACCGCACGGATCTCGTCCCGGGCCATCGCAGCCCCTTCGACGAGGCGCAGGTCCCCGGCAGTGCCGAGTCGCTGGTCGAGTACCGCCTGATGCAGGCCGGACACGACATCCTGGGCGTCGCCGCCCACGTGCCGCACTACATCGCCCGCTCTCCGTACCCGGACGCGGCGCTGACCGTCATGGAGGCCATCACGGCGGCCACCGGTCTGGTCCTGCCCGGCATCGCGCACGCCCTGCGCACCGAGGCGCACCGCACCCAGACCGAGATCGACCGGCAGATCCAGGAGGGCGACGAGGAACTGGTCGCGCTCGTCCAGGGACTTGAGCACCAGTACGACGCGGCCGCGGGCGCCGAGACGCGCGGCAACATGATGGCCGAGCCGGTGGATATTCCGTCCGCGGACGAGATCGGGCTCGAGTTTGAACGCTTCCTTGCGGAGCGGGAGGGCGACGCGTAGCGCTCCGCTTTGAGGGCCGTATTCCATCTGCGGGTGGGCTGTGGCTTTGCCCGCAGTTCCCCGCGCCCCTTCGGGGCGCGTCCGTCCGTTGGCGCCCCGGCGAGGCGGTGTCGGTGGTGGGTTCTAAGCTCGTGGTCATGCTGAAGGTTGGTCTGACCGGTGGGATCGGGGCCGGCAAGAGTGAGGTGTCGCGGCTGCTCGTGGAGCATGGCGCCGTGCTGATCGATGCCGACAGGATCGCGCGGGAGGTCGTGGCGCCGGGCACCGAGGGGCTCGCGGCGGTCGTCGATTCCTTCGGCGAGGGCGTGCTCGCCGAGGACGGCAGTCTGGACCGGCCCAAGCTCGGGTCGATCGTCTTCGCGGACGCCGAGAAGCTCGCCGTACTGAACTCGATCGTGCACCCTCTGGTGGGCGCCCGTTCCCACGAGCTCGAAGAGGCCGCCGCGCAGGACTCCGTGGTCGTGCACGACGTTCCCCTGCTCGCCGAGAACGGCCTCGCACCGCTCTATGACCTCGTGATCGTCGTCGACGCGAGCCCCGAGACCCAGCTCGACCGGCTCGTACGGCTGCGCGGCATGACCGAGGAGGACGCCCGCGCCCGCATGGCCGCCCAGGCCACGCGCGACAAGCGCCTGGAGATCGCGGACGTCGTCATCGACAACGACGTACCGCTGGAAGACCTGGAGCGGCGCGTACGGGACGTGTGGGCGGATCTGGTCCGGCGGGCCCGGGGCGCCTCGGAATAGTGGGCCCCTCGGGGGCGTTGATTCCCTGCAGTGAGGGAAGGACTCTGCCGTGCCCGAGACCAGCGGATTCACCGGACGTACTCCGGAGACGCATGTCATCGACTTCCGTGCCGCCGAGCAGTTGCTGGCCGCGCGGGATCCGCGGGGTGCGGTGAAGCTGCTGGACCGGGTCATCGCCGCACATCCCGAGAACACCGCGGCCCGGCTGCTGCGCGCGCGTGCCTTCTTCGCGGCGGCGCAACTGCGGCCCGCCGAGCTGGAGTTCACCATCGTGCTGGAGCGCGAGCCGGACAACGCGTTCGCGCACTTCGCGCTCGCCCGCACCTACGAGCGCTCCGGCCGCTCCGACCAGGCCCTGCGCCACTTCAGGCTCGCGGCGGCGCTGGACCCGCAGCCGGAGTACCTGGCCGCGGCGCGCTTCGACTCCTGACGCGCCGGACGACTTCCGTGGCGCGGAACGAGTTGTGAGACGCGGGACGACTTCCGGCACGAGGCCATTGGCTCTGAGAGTCACGGCGCTGAAGTGTGCGCCCTAGAGGCGGTGTTCCGGGGGTCGGTACGGCGGGATGTCGGGGCCGGGCTGGTAGTGGGGTCCCTGGCGGATGTGCCTGAGGACCATCGCCAGATCGACGGTGACGATCAGCCACAGCACTCCGCAGGCGATCGCCCAGCCCGGCCGCCCGGCGAGGAGGAACGCGACCGTTCCCGCGATCGCCCAGATCAGCCCCCACACACTGAGCCAGAGGCGCGCTCGCAGCACACTGCGCGCAGTCGTCGGTTCACTGCCTGTACGCATCGGGACCACTGCTCCTACGGGGAAACGTACTCTTCGTGGTGCACGTTCACCAAGAGGCGGACGAACGGGGAGCAACTGTGCTGGTGGAGGAGCTGCGGGCGGACGAGAGGCTCGCCGGATGGCTGAGGGACCTGGAGAGCGAGGGCGAGCCCGACGGTCCACGGGCGGAGGACGTCCTGCCGGACGCGATCGCGCTGCCGGACGTCCTGCTCGACCTGTCGGTGCCGCACGAGTACGTGAACGAACTCGTCGCGCTGCGCGGCCGGCTGGTGGCGGACCCGGAGGCGATGACGCTGCTGCGGCGGTGCGTCGCCCGGTTCGTGCGCGGCATGGGGGAGATCGGCAAGGGGTGGGAGCCGCCCGCGTTCCCGGAGTCCACCGGAGCGCTCGGGCGTACCTTCCATGTGTTCGTCTTCATCGCCGCGCTGCCCTATGTGCGCGCCTATCACCTGCAGCGGGGCGTGCCGGCGGACGTGTCCCGGCGCACCCTCGCCGACCTGGGCCGGCACATGGCCGTGCACAGGCGACGCGTCGGCACCAGCGGGCTGCTGGTGCCCTGGTGGATCGGGCTGCACTTCCACGGGGAGCTGTACCAGCTGGGCCGGCTGCAGTTCCAGCGCGCGCGGCTGGGCGGCCACACGGGGGAGGCGGCCTCGGCCGCTGGACTCGACACCGGCCCCGGCGACCTCTGTCTGAGCGTGCACATCGCCGACTTCAGGGGACCTCTTTCGCCGGAGGCCTGCGACCAGTCGCTGGTCCTGGCCCGGGAGTTCTTCGCCCGCCACTACCCGGACGAGCGCTACGCGGTGGCGGAGTGCCACTCCTGGCTGCTCGACCGGCAGTTGAAGCGGTACCTTCCGGCGGACTCCAACATCGTGAGTTTCCAGGACCGGTTCCAGGTCGCGTACGAGGAGACGAAGGCGGACGACAAGGGTCCCGTGGGATTCGTCTTCGGCGACCCGGAGCTGCCCGTGGAGGAGTTGCCGCGGCGGACCAGGGTCGAGCGGGCGGTCGTGGACCATCTGCGGGCGGGCGGTCACTGGTACGGCGGACATGGCTGGTTCGCGTGGTGACCGAAAGATTTGTGACCAGCTCACGCCAGTAACGGTCAACTACCGTTCAGTTCCTGGCCAGTTCACGGTGTCACTCGAACGGGTGGTGTGGGCGGTGGTGGGAACGGGGCGGCGGGCACGGGCCGTTGGGCTGGTATGACGATCGAGATGCGTGAGGGATACGAGGGGACAGGACCCGGCGCCATCACGCCGGACGGCTGCGCGGTGGAGCTGTACTCGCGGCTGTCCGTCGGGGACGAGCCGGACATCATCGCCGGGGCCGTGCCGGCGGGGGCGCACATTCTCGAACTGGGCAGCGGTGTGGGGCGTATGACCCACCCGCTCCTGGAGCGGGGCTTCACGGTGACTGCCGTGGACGAGTCGGCCGAGATGCTGGAGCGGGTGCGTGGGGCGCGCACGATATGCAGCCCCATCGAGACGCTCGACCTGGCGGGGGAGAAGTTCGACGTGGTGATGCTCGCGTCGTTCCTCGTGCACAACGGAGACGACGGGGTGCGGCGCGGAATACTCGACGCCTGCCGGAGCCATGTCGCGGACGACGGGTGCGTGCTGATCCAGCGCGAGGGGGAGGACTACCACTCGAACCTGCCCCGCGAGCGGCAGGATCCGAGCGGGTTCACCATCCGGATGCTGTCGGCGGAGCCGGTGGGGAACGGGGTCAACTCGGTGCGGGCGGAGTATGTGTTCCCGGACGCGGTGTGGACGCAGACGTTCCTCGCCCGGCCTCTCACGAAGGAGGCGTTCGAGGAGGCGCTGGGGGAGTCGGGGCTGAAGGTCGACCGGTATCTGACGGAGGACCGGGTGTGGGTGCGGGCGGTGCCGGCGTGATGGCTTGACGGCCTGTTGGCCTGTCTACCTGCCGGCGTGACGGTGTGGCGGCCTGAAGAGGGCGAAGTCCCCTTGCCGGGCAACGAATTCTTCGTGCGGCGATGAGTTTCGGACACCGGGCCGGTCTTCCTCTGTGACAGCAACGCGCACCGCTTCACACAGGAGATCCCCATGTCCGAGACCACCGCTTCCGTCACCTCCGGCACCGTCATCGCCGAGTCCGCGACCGCCCGTGGCCGTCGTGCCCGCCTCGCCCTGCGGGGACTGCAGGTGCTGCTCGCTCTCTTCTACGCGTTCGCGAGCGCGCTGCCCAAGCTCATCGCGCATCCCTCGGCGGTCGAGGTGTTCGACGAGATGGGCTGGGGCAGCGCGGGGATGTACAGCATCGGCGCGCTCGAACTGGCCGGTGCCGTCGCGCTGTTGATCCCGGTGCTCTCGTCGGTGGCGGCGGTGTCCCTGGGCGCGCTGATGGTGGGCGCGTTCATCACCCAGATCACCGTCTTCGGAGGGGAGAACGCGGCGACCCCGCTCATCCTGATACTTCCGCTGGCACTCATAGCCTGGGCCCGGCGCAGGGATGCCGCGGAGCTGCCGAGGCTGGTCGGCGGGCGCTCCTGAGAGCAGGCAAGGCTCGGCGCGGTGGCTGGGGGCCGGCGCCGGGTCTGCCGGGGCGCCCCTTCAGGGGCGCGGGGAACTGCGCGACCAGCCACCGACGGCCCGCACCCGGCGTACTGGCCCTTCCAGCGCACGCCCTCCCACGGCCAAGGGTCAAGACGCAGGGGTCCCGGGGCCGCCATCAGGCGCCCCGAGCCCCCGCAAACGCTCCAGCTCGCGCCGATCCCGCTTGGTGGGCCGCCCCGCACCCCGGTCGCGCACCCCCGCCGGGGCGACGGCCTCGCGAGGCGGAGGCGGCGGACTGTTGTCCACAAGGCACTCGGCGGCGACAGCCGCCCCCACCCGCTTGCGGATCACACGCTTCACGACGACGACCCGCTCCCGGCCGTCGTGCCGCAGCCGGACCTCGTCACCGACGCGGACGGTGTGCGCGGGCTTGACGCGTTCGCCGTTCACCCGGACATGGCCTCCGCGGCAGGCGGCGGCACCCATCGAACGGGTCTTCACCAGGCGCACGGACCAGATCCAGCTGTCGACGCGCACGGTCTCACCGGTCGCGGGCGCGGCCGCTTTCGCGGCCGCCTTCGCGTCGGCCACGGCGGCGTCGGAGCCGCCCGCGCCGGTCCCGTCCCTGCCGTTCCCCTGAGTCCCTGAAGCCATGGTCCGACCTTAGTCCTCGACGGGCGGGCAGCCGGAACCGTTTTCCGCCGGGCATACCGTGGGGGGCATGGAGCAGGAGTACGGCCTGGCCGAGCTGGACGAGCGGATCGCCGGGTGCCGGGCCTGCCCGCGGCTGGTCGACTGGCGGGAGGAGGTGGCCCGGACGAAACGGGCCGCCTTCGCGGACTGGACGTACTGGGGCCGCCCGGTGCCGGGCTTCGGGCCGCCGGACGCCTCGCTGCTGGTGGTCGGACTCGCGCCCGCGGCACACGGTGGGAACCGGACCGGGCGGATGTTCACGGGAGACCGGTCCGGGGACGTGCTGTACGCGGCGCTGCACGATGTGGGGCTGGCGTCCCAGCCCACCTCCGTGAGCAGCGACGACGGGCTGGCCCTGCACGGCGTACGCGTCACCTCGCCCGTGCACTGCGCACCGCCCGCCAACAAGCCCACGCCGGAGGAGCGGGACACCTGCCGGCCCTGGCTCGTGAGCGAGCTGCGGCTGCTCAGGCCCACCCTCCGCGCGGTCGTCGTGCTCGGTGCCTTCGGCTGGCAGGCCGCGCTGCCCGCGTTCGCCGAGGCGGGATGGACGGTGCCCCGGCCCCGGCCGGCCTTCGCCCACGGGGCACGGGTCACGCTGGACGGCCCCGACCGGCCGCTGGAGCTCTTCGGCTGCTTCCACGTCAGCCAGCGCAACACCTTCACGGGGCGGCTCACCCCCGAGATGCTGCGAAACGTGCTGCGCACGGCGGCGAAGGCGGCGGACCTGCCGACCCGACCGTACGAGGGCTAGCGTCGCGCCCGGTCCCGTTCGCCCGCCGACTGTACGAACTGCAGCTCAAGGGTGGCCGGGGGAGGGGCGATACCCGGGCCGCCTGCCTGCGCCCAGCGGAGTATCTCGTCGGTGCAGTCGTCGCCCATCGACCAGCCGATCCACACGGGCCGGCCGCCTCGCCTGCGGCCCTCGCCCGACGGCTGTACGACGATGATGTTGGCCTGATCGCACGGGCCGAGGCAGTCCGTCGTACGGACCGCGAGGCGGCCGCCGGAGGCCTCGGCCGCGGCGCGCAGCCGGTCCAACTGCCATTCGTGGTCGTAGCCCGGGTACTTGCGCGCGTCGCCGCAGCAGCAGCCGCGGCAGACGACGAGCGTGCAGGGACGGGTCCTCGCGGCACCGACAGCCGTACGGACGGTCACGCTTCTCCCTCGGAGCCGGAGCCGGAGCCGGAGCCGGAGCCGGAGCCGGAGCTGGAGCCGGAGTTGGCATTGGCATTGGCATGGGAGGCGGGGTTGGG
>NZ_JAPWHT010000278.1:0-13628 GCF_027270795.1 Streptomyces sp. ActVer | reverse complement strand
CAGGCCGATGCCGAACTGCCCGAGGAAGTCGGAGCGCGCCGACTCCAGGCCCTCCGCCCGCTTGGAGCTGCGGCCGATGGTCGCCAGGAGGCTGTGCACGTCCGTCTCGGTGAGCCCGATCCCGGAGTCCTCCACACGAAGGGCACCGCCCGCGTCGCCCTCGACGAACAGCCGTACCAGGGCAGGCGCGTCGGGCTGCTCGGCACGCCGGGCCGTGATCGCGTCCACGGCGTTCTGCAGCAGCTCGCGCAGATAGACCTTGGGGCTGGAGTAGAGATGGTGGGAGAGAAGGTCCACGAGGCCGCGCAGGTCGACCTGGAACGTATGGGGTGACTGGGATGCCTGAGCTGACTGTGAGATCTGGGAGTCCATCGTCGCTGCGCCGGTGGGGGGACGTGCGACGGCGCGGGGTCGGGCGGTCCCAAGAGGAGGTGACCGCGAACAGGGCCGGAGCCGGACATCCTAGGCCCGGAACCAGCCGTCTGACCAGCGGATTTCTGGGACGTATACGGCATTGTCAGTGCGGTGGTGTGCAATGGATCTCGTGCCCGTGCTCGAAGAACCACTGAAGAAGGTGCTCGGACCCGCCACCGCGAAGGTGATGGCCGAGCACCTCGGCCTGCACACCGTCGGCGACCTGCTGCACCACTATCCCCGCAGGTACGAGGAGCGCGGCCAGCTCACCCACCTCGCCGACCTGCCCATGGACGAGCACGTCACGGTGGTCGCCCAGGTCGCCGACGCCCGCCTGCTCACCTTCTCCTCGCCCAAGGCCCCCCGGGGCAAGGGCCAGCGCCTCGAAGTGACCATCACGGACGGCAGCGGGCAGCTCAAGCTGGTCTTCTTCGGCAACGGCGTGCACAAGCCCCACAAGGAGCTCCTGCCAGGCACCCGCGCGCTGTTCGCGGGCAAGGTCTCCGTCTTCAACCGCCGCCTCCAGCTGGCCCACCCGGCATACGAGCTGCTGCGCGGCGACGACGTGTCCGAGACGGTGGACACCTGGGCGGGCGCCCTCATCCCGCTCTATCCCGCCACCGCCAAGCTGGAGTCCTGGAAGATCGCCAAGTCGGTCCAGACGGTGCTGCCGAGCGCCCAGGAGGCCACCGATCCGCTGCCGGAGTCCCTGCGGGCCGGCCGCGGTCTGGTCCCGCTCCCCGAGGCCCTGCTGAAGATCCACCGCCCGCACACCAAGGCGGACATCGAGGACGCCCGCTCCCGCCTGAAGTGGGACGAGGCCTTCGTCCTCCAGGTGGCCCTGGCCCGCCGCCGTCACGCGGACGCCCAACTGCCCGCCGTGGCCCGCAGACCCAAGAAGGACGGCCTGCTCTCCGCCTTCGACGCCAAACTGCCCTTCACCCTCACCGAGGGCCAGCAGAAGGTCACCAAGGAGATCTTCGACGACCTGGCCACGGAGCATCCGATGCACCGGCTGCTGCAGGGAGAGGTCGGTTCCGGAAAGACGATGGTCGCGCTGCGCGCCATGCTCACCGTCGTCGACGCGGGCGGTCAGGCGGCGATGCTCGCGCCCACCGAGGTGCTCGCCCAGCAGCACCACCGGTCGATCACCGAGATGATGGGGGAGCTGGCCGAGGGCGGCATGCTCGGTGGCTCCGAGCACTCCACCAAGGTGGTGCTGCTCACGGGGTCCATGGGGGCGGCCGGGCGGCGACAGGCACTGCTCGACCTGGTCACCGCCGAGGCGGGGATCGTCATCGGGACGCATGCGCTGATCGAGGACAAGGTGCAGTTCCACGACCTGGGCCTGGTCGTGGTGGACGAGCAGCACCGGTTCGGCGTCGAGCAGCGGGACGCCCTGCGCGGCAAGGGCAAACAGCCCCCGCACCTCCTCGTGATGACCGCCACCCCGATCCCGCGCACGGTCGCCATGACCGTCTTCGGCGACCTGGAGACGTCCGTCCTGGATCAGCTCCCCGCCGGCCGCTCGCCCATCGCCAGCCATGTCGTCCCGGCCGCCGACAAACCCCACTTCCTCTCGCGCGCGTGGGAGCGCGTGCGAGAGGAAGTGTCCAACGGCCATCAGGCGTATGTGGTCTGCCCGCGCATCGGCGACGAGGACGACGACCCGAAGAAGTCCAAGAAGAAGCCGTCCCCGGAGGACGAGGCCGAGAAGCGCCCGCCCCTCGCGGTCCTCGACGTCGCCGACCAGCTGGCCAAGGGCCCGCTCCAGGGCCTCAAGGTCGAGGTCCTGCACGGCCGTATGCCCCCGGACGACAAGGACGCCGTGATGCGCCGCTTCGCCGCGGGGGAGACGGACGTGCTGGTCGCCACGACGGTCATCGAGGTCGGGGTGAACGTCCCGAACGCCACCGCGATGGTGATCATGGACGCCGACCGGTTCGGTGTCTCCCAGCTCCACCAACTGCGCGGCCGCGTCGGCCGTGGCTCCGCCGCGGGCCTGTGTCTCCTGGTCACCGAGATGGCCGAGGCCAGCCCGGCCCGCCAGCGGCTGACCGCGGTGGCCTCCACCCTCGACGGCTTCGAGCTCTCCCGCATCGACCTCGAACAGCGCCGCGAGGGCGATGTCCTCGGCCAGGCCCAGTCCGGCGCCCGCACCTCACTGCGGATGCTCGCCGTCATCGACGACGAGGAGATCATCGCCGAGGCCCGCGAGGAGGCGTCCGCGGTGGTCGCGTCCGACCCGGACCTGGAACACCTCCCCGGCCTGCGCACAGCACTCCAGGCCCTGCTGGACGAGGAGAGGGAGCAGTACCTGGAGAAGGGCTGAGGACAGAGGCGCCCCGAAGGGGCGCGGGGAACTGCGCGACCAGCCCCCCACTCACCTGCAGTCACCCCCCAAGGCGGAGCCCCCACCCCGCAGCCCAGGAAACGCACCGGCCACCCCCGCCTGCCAGACTGGGCCCCGTGACCGTCCCCTCCCGCAAGGACCCGAGATGACCCGCGTGATCGCCGGCACCGCAGGCGGCCGCCGCCTGGCAGTCCCCCCGGGCACCGGCACAAGGCCCACGTCCGACCGGGCCCGCGAGGGACTCTTCTCCACTTGGCAGTCCCTGCTCGGCGGCCCCCTGGAAGGTGACCGCGTCCTCGACCTGTACGCCGGCTCCGGCGCCGTCGGCCTGGAGGCGCTGAGCCGCGGCGCCGGCCACACCCTCCTCGTGGAGGCCGACGCCCGCGCGGCCCGCACGATCCGGGAGAACGTGAAGGCGCTGGGCCTCCCCGGCGCCGAGGTCAGGCCCGGCAAAGCGGAACAGATCATCCGCACGACGGCGCCGGCAGCACCGTACGACCTCGTCTTCCTCGATCCGCCGTACGCCGTCACGGACGACGATCTTCGCGAGATCCTGCTCACACTCCGCTCCGGGGGCTGGCTCGCGGGCGAAGCGCTCGTCACCGTTGAACGCAGTACTAGAGGCGGCGAATTCCGGTGGCCCGACGGCTTCGAGGCATTGAGGTCCCGTCGCTACGGCGAGGGAACGTTTTGGTACGGTCGCGCCGCCTCTACGTGCGAAGACGCACGATGACCGGACCGGAGAGCGAGGGATCTCAAGTGCGCCGCGCCGTCTGTCCCGGGTCGTTCGACCCGATTACCAACGGACATCTCGACATCATCGCCCGAGCTTCCAAACTGTACGACGTGGTGCACGTGGCGGTGATGATCAACCAGTCCAAGAGGGGCCTGTTCGAGATCGAGGAGCGGATCGACCTGATCCGCCAGGTCACCGCGGAGTTCGGCAACGTCGAGGTGGAGTCCTTCCACGGTCTCCTCGTCGACTTCTGCAAGGAGCGCGACATCCCGGCCATCGTCAAGGGCCTGCGCGCGGTCAGCGACTTCGACTACGAGCTGCAGATGGCCCAGATGAACAACGGCCTCTCCGGTGTCGAGACCCTCTTCGTCCCGACCAACCCCACCTACAGCTTCCTGTCCTCCTCGCTGGTCAAGGAGGTCGCGACCTGGGGCGGCGACGTCGCCCACCTGGTGCCACCCGTGGTCCTGGAAGCACTCAGGGAGCGTCTGAAGAAGGACTGACGGAGCCCCGGAAGCCTGACAGTGTGTCACCCGGTGTCGGGAGGGGCGGGAGTGGTCGTACAGTCGATGCGTCCGTCTCCATCACGGCTGTAGAGAGTGGCGAGCACACGGTGGACGTGCAGAAGAAGCTCGATGAGATCGTCTCGGCGGTCGGCAGCGCCCGTTCCATGCCCATGTCGGCCTCGTGCGTGGTCAACCGCGCCGAGCTCCTCTCCCTGCTCGAAGAGGTGCGCCAGGCGCTGCCCGGCTCCCTCGCCCAGGCCCAGGAGCTGATCGGCGGCCGCGAGCAGATGGTCGAGCAGGCCCGCCTGGAGGCCGAGCGGATCATCGAGTCCGCGCACGCCGAGCGCGGCAGCCTGATCTCCGACACCGAGGTCGCCCGCCGCTCGCAGAACGAGGCGGACCGCATCCTCTCCGAGGCCCGCAAGGAGGCCGAGGGTGTCCGCGCCGAGGCCGACGAGTACGTCGACTCCAAGCTCGCCAACTTCGAGGTCGTCCTCACCAAGACCCTCGGCTCCGTCGGCCGCGGCCGCGAGAAGCTCCTCGGCACGGGCCCCGGCACCGACGAGCAGGGCTACGAGGACGAGGACGCTCCCGAGCGCAGCCACGACCCGGAGACCCTGCGCCGCAACGCCGACGAGTACGTCGACGTCAAGCTCGGCGCCTTCGAGGCCGTGCTCGCCAAGACCCTGGACGCCGTAGGCCGCGGCCGCCAGAAGCTGCACGGCCGGATCGCCAGCGACGACCTCGGCGACCTGGGCGGCTTCGCCGAGGACGGCAACGCGCAGCACACCACCGACGCCGAGTACCTGGACGGCCTCTCGGACCTCTCCGAGCGGCCCGCCCAGCCGGCCGCCCCGCCCCAGGGTCCGGCGGACCCGGCCCAGCAGCAGTACGCCCAGCAGGACGCGTACGCCTATCAGCAGCAGACCGCCGATCCGTACGGGTACCAGCAGCAGTACGCGCAGCAGGACGGGTACGGCTACCAGCAGCAGACCGCCGATCCGTACGCGGCCTATCCGCAGCAGCAGGGCTACGACCAGCAGGCCGCGTACGACCCGAACCAGCAGCAGGCGTACGGCCAGTCCCCGCAGGCTCCCCAGCCGCAGCAGGCGCAGCCCAACGCCCTCGACGAGACCAGTCTCTTCGACACCACCATGATCAGCGCGGAACAGCTGAGGGCCTACGAACAGGGGCGCTGACACCGGATTGGGCCGAGAGCGAAAGGTCCAGTACCCTGGTTCTTCGGTCGCGTGTACGTCCGCGATCAACGCTGCCCGGGAAGCACCGAAGGGCGGTGCCCCACAGAGTTTCAAGATCGAAAGCAGGAATGGCCCTGAACGCCCGCCTCGACCACCGCAACCCTCTCGTGTTCGACACACACGAGCTGGGGCGGCGTCCTGGCGCGCTGCAGCGCCTGACCCGTGAGATCGACGCTCCCAAGGACTTCGGTATCCAGGGAGTCATCGGAGTGCCGGAAGGCGCCCCGGTGAAGCTCGAACTCCGCCTGGAGTCGGTCATGGAAGGTGTGCTTGTCACAGGCACCGCCCGTGCACAGGCCAAGGGGGAGTGCGTAAGGTGTCTGGAGCCGATCGAGCAGCAGCTCGAAGCGGATTTCCAGGAGATGTTCTCGTACCCTGACGCCGACGACCGGGGCCGTGTGAAAGCGGAGCCGGCCGACGACGCCGAGGACGACGAGGACACGCTCTTCATCGAGGACGGCCTGTTCGACCTCGAACCCGTGCTGCGTGATGCGGTGGTGCTCGCACTGCCGATGCAGCCGGTGTGCCAGGACGACTGCCCCGGCCTGTGCTCCCAGTGCGGAGCCCGGCTCGCGGACGACCCGGACCACCACCACGACGCCGTCGACATCCGTTGGGCGGCACTGCAGGGACTCGCCGGTTCACTCGAAGATGGCGAGAAGGACGAGATCAGTGGCGAAGCGCCTCGACCGGCGCGCGCCAACGAGAAGCAGGAGAAGTAGCCGTGGCTGTTCCGAAGCGGAAGATGTCGCGCAGCAACACGCGCCACCGCCGGTCGCAGTGGAAGGCTGCGGTCCCCACCCTGGTTGCGTGCGAGCGCTGCCACGAGCCCAAGCAGCAGCACATCGCCTGCCCTGCTTGCGGCACCTACAACAAGCGCCAGGTCCTCGAGGTCTGAGCGGCTGGTGAGAGGCTTCATGTCTGACGCCAAGGCGGACGTAAACGCCAAGAAAAAGGCGGACAACACAGCCTCGTCCCACACGCTTCTGGAAGGGCGGCTCGGGTACAAGCTCGAGTCCGCCCTTCTGGTGCGTGCACTGACCCACCGTTCGTACGCGTACGAGAACGGCGGTCTGCCCACGAACGAGCGCCTGGAGTTCCTCGGGGACTCCGTGCTCGGCCTCGTGGTCACGGACACGCTGTACCGAACCCACCCCGACCTGCCTGAAGGCCAACTGGCCAAGCTGCGGGCCGCGGTGGTCAACTCGCGTGCGCTTGCGGAGGTGGGCCGCGGGCTCGAACTCGGCTCCTTCATCCGGCTCGGCCGGGGCGAAGAGGGCACGGGCGGCCGGGACAAGGCGTCCATCCTCGCCGACACCCTTGAAGCGGTGATCGGCGCTGTCTATCTCGACCAGGGTCTCGACGCGGCGGGCGAACTCGTCCACCGCCTCTTCGACCCGCTGATCGAGAAATCCTCGAATCTGGGAGCGGGCCTGGACTGGAAGACCAGTCTCCAGGAGCTCACGGCGACCGAGGGGCTCGGCGTGCCCGAGTACCTGGTCACCGAGACCGGCCCGGACCACGAGAAGACCTTCACTGCTGCTGCCCGCGTCGGAGGCGTCTCGTACGGCACCGGCACCGGCCGCAGCAAGAAGGAGGCGGAGCAGCAGGCCGCGGAGTCCGCGTGGCGTGCGATCCGCTCCGCCGCGGACGAACGCGCGAAGGTGGCGAAGGCCGCGAAGGAAGCCGAGGCGTCCGCAGCAGCCAAAGCCTCCGTGGAGGCCGAGGCAACCGCGGCAGCTGAGGCATCCGCAGCAGCTGAGGCATCCGCGGCAGCCGAAGCGTCCGCAGCAGCCGAGGAAGTCGTGGCAGCCGAGGAAGTCGTGGCAGCCGAGGAGGCCGTCGAGGCCCCCTCGACGGCGGCATCCGACGCCGCTTCCGCCTGACCGATCCGCACTGCATCGCTGTGACCGATCGCCCGTCCCCTGTTCGAGGGGGCGGGCGATCGTGTTCGGCGGCGCCGGCGGTACGCTGCGGGCGCGCGGCCCGAATCGGGGCGCCCGAGTCATCGGCCCACGCATCCGGAGGAGAAGCCGTGCCCGAACTGCCCGAGGTCGAGGTCGTACGACGGGGCCTCGAGCGCTGGGTCAGCGGACGGATCGTCGCCGACGTCGAAGTACTGCACCCGCGTGCCGTGCGCCGGCACATCGCGGGCGGTGAGGACTTCGGGGCCCGGCTCAAGGGGCACCGGATCGGGCTGCCCCAGCGTCGCGGCAAGTACCTCTGGCTGCCGCTCGCGGACTCCCCGAGCGCCGTTCTCGCGCACCTCGGGATGAGCGGGCAGCTCCTCGTCCAGCCGCAGGACGCCGCCGACGAGAAGCATCTGCGCATCCGCGTCCGGTTCGAGGACGCCCTCCACACCGAACTCCGCTTCGTCGACCAACGGACCTTCGGCGGGCTGTCGTTGCACGAGACGTCCCCCGACGGGCTGCCCGACGTCATCGCGCACATCGCGCGCGACCCGCTGGACCCGCTGTTCGACGACGACGCGTTCCACGAGGCGCTGCGGCGTCGGCGTACGACCGTCAAACGCGCCCTGCTGGACCAGTCGTTGATCAGCGGTGTCGGCAACATCTATGCGGACGAGGCGCTTTGGCGTGCGCGGTTGCACTACGAGCGTCCCACCACCGGGTTCACGCGCCCGCGCACGGCCGAACTCCTGGGCCACGTACGGGATGTGATGAACGCCGCCCTCGCCGTCGGCGGCACCAGCTTCGACAGCCTCTACGTCAACGTGAACGGGGAGTCGGGCTACTTCGACCGCTCGCTCGACGCGTACGGCAGGGAGGGCGAGCCGTGCCGGCGCTGCGGCACCCTGATGCGGCGCAGGCCCTGGATGAACCGGTCCAGCTACTTCTGCCCGCGCTGTCAGCGGCCCCCGCGCGCCGTGTCGTAACGCTCGCGCGCTCCCAGTACGTCGTCCATGCGCCCCTCCACGAAGTGGATGAGGGACAGCAGCCGCTCGGCGACCTCGCGGCCCAGCGGCGTCAGCTCGTAGTCCACCCGCGGCGGATTCGTCGGCTGGGCCTCGCGGTGCACCAGGCCGTCGCGCTCCAGCGCGTGCAGGGTCTGGGACAGCATCTTCTCGCTGACGCCGTCCACGCGCCGGCGCAGTTCGTTGAAACGGAACGAACCCTCGTACAGCGCCCCCAGCGTGAGCGCGCCCCAGCGCCCCGTGACGTGCTCCAGCGTGCCCCGGGACGGGCACGCCTTGGAGAACACGTCGAACTCGAAGTCCGGTCGCTCTGTCAGGTCCATGCGCCCAGAATACTCGGCACAGCGCAAACCGAAGAGGGGGCGCTAACTTTTAGCAAGCGCCCCTCTGTGGTTACTCGTGCCCCGTAGGGGCGCGGGGAACTGCGCGATCAGCCACAGTCGGCCCGCAGGCATGGAACGGCACTCCCCGCGGAGCGCTCAGTAGCCGAAGTCCTGCGTCCACCAGGGGCCGCCCGAAGCGAAGTTCGCGCCGACGCCCAGGGTCTTGAAGTCGCAGTTCAGGATGTTCGCGCGGTGGCCGGGGCTGTTCATCCAGGCCTCCATCACCGCGGCGGCGTCGGCCTGGCCGCGGGCGATGTTCTCCCCGCCGAGGTTCGCGATGCCGAGCTTCTCCGCGCGGTCCCAGGGGGTGTCCCCACTCGGGTCCGTGTGATCGAAGAAGCCCCGCGCCGCCATGTTCTCGGTGAAGGCTCCGGCCAGCGCCGCCAGCGTGCTGGACGCGGTCACCGGGCTGCAGCCGGCCTTGGCCCGCTCCTCGTTGACCAGCGAAAACACCTCGGCCTCGGCCTTGGACGCGGTGGACACCGCCTTCGACGGAGCCGTCTCGGGTGCCTTCTTCTCCGGTGCCTTCGTGGTCGGCTCGGTCTTCGGCTTCTCCTTGACCGGAGCCTTGGTCGACGGCTTCGCGGAGGGAGTCTTCTTCTCGGTCTTCTCCGGGGCCTTCGTCGGCGAGACCGTCGGAGACGCGGAGCGCTCCAGGTCACGGCTCGTGCCCGAGCCCTCGCGGTCGTCCGTGGTGCCGTCCGTGCCGCCCTGGGTCTGCACGTCGCTCGGCGAGTCCTGGGCGCGGACCTTGTCCGCGTTGCCGCCGCCTATCGAGAGGCTGTCGCTGCCCGGGATCAGCCCGGAGGCGACCGCGACGGCACCCATCGCGACGGCGGCCGAGACACCGAGCAGACCGGTGCGTACGGGCGTCACGTTCTTCTTGCGGCGGCGGTGGCCGCGGCCACCGCCGCCGCCGTCCGGCGCGTAGCCGGTCGTGGCGTGGGCGGCGGGATCCGCGGCGAAGAGGTAGGTGTCGCTCTTCGAGTAGAGGTCGCCGGTCTCGTGAATGCCGCCCGGTGAGTCGTACATCCCCGCGGTCGCGTAGGGGCTGCCGTTCAGGTAGTCCCCGGCGGTCAGGTGGTCACCCGCGGTCGCGTAGTCGCAGGCGCCCGCGTAATCACCCGAGTCTGCCGCCGCGTAACCGCCCGCGTATGTATCGTACGTTTGTGTGACCCCGGTGGCGCGGCCTGTGGCGGCGCGGCCGGCGGCGGAGCGTCGGTGGCGTCCCATCTCCTGGCCTTCCTCATCCTTGCGGTCAACGTTCCTCACCCGAACGAGTGAGGCTCATTGGGTCGGGACGGTACCCCATGGCGCAAGGGGAGGAAGTGCTCCGAGAGCATTTGGCCGGTTAGCGTGCAGCCATGAGCGAGCATGTAAGGCTGGTCGTGTGGGTACGCGGACGGGTCCAAGGTGTGGGTTTCCGCTGGTACACACGGGCTAAGGCGCTGGAGATCGGCGGCCTGAGTGGTTTTGCTCTCAATTTGGGGGACGGAAGGGTCCAGGTGGTCTCCGAAGGCCCTCGGGCCGACTGTCAGCGACTCCTCGACTGGCTCCAGGGGGACGACACGCCGGGCCGCGTCGACGGAGTCACTGAGATTTGGGACACGCCCCGCGGCGGCTACGACGGCTTCGCCATCCGGTGAGATCCACTCCGCTCGACCGGTTGCAAGACCCCTGGCAGCGGGCGCGGGGCGTGCGCCGGGCACCTGCCACGGGCAGAAAGCGCCTGGTGGTTGCCAAGAATCGCTTGTCGTGGCAGGCTCCGCGATTAAGGATGATCTCCACGCCCCCAGGGCCCCGAAACAGTGGCCGCGCCGCCCGTTCTCAAGCCGCGCGCCCCGGGTTGGCCCCCAATACGGGGCGTGATCGTGTTGACCGTCAAACTTTTTGGTGAGACGCTGAAAGTCCCCGCGCACCTTAGCTGTTTGGCATGTAAGAGCGGCAGTAAAACTCGTCAGTGCCAAGCATCGCGGGTGCGATTCCCTCACGACCCACACCGCTTCGGTCGGTCACTCAGTGTGGAGGACCATCCATCATGGCAAAGGCGCTTCTCGGTTACGTCGGCGGTTCCGACCCGCGACTCATTGCCGAGATGCGACGGCTCCAGCAGCGCGTCCAAGACCTGGAATCCGAGCTCGTACGGATCCAGGCCGAGAACGACGCGCTCGCGGCTGCCGCTTCTCACGACTTCGACAGCATCGACGTACCCCAGGCGGAGCCTGCGCTCACCTGATCACTGAATCGCATCGTCGCCACCAGTGAACAGGCTGCCCGTGTCAGCCGCTGACAGAGTTGCAAGGGACGCTTCGGCGTCCCTTCTTTCTTGCCCCCGCGCACTCTTTCACTGTCTTTAACGTTTGGTGTGCCCTGCACGTTCAAGGGTGAAACCGCGCGTTCATGGAGTGAGACCCACCCGGAAGGTAGAGTCCGGCTGCGTGCACCTCAAGGCCCTGACCCTGCGCGGGTTCAAATCGTTCGCCTCGGCGACCACGCTGCGGTTCGAGCCGGGCATCACCTGTGTCGTGGGCCCCAACGGCTCGGGCAAGTCCAATGTCGTGGACGCCCTCAGCTGGGTCATGGGCGAGCAGGGCGCGAAGTCCCTGCGCGGCGGCAAGATGGAGGACGTCATCTTCGCCGGCACCACCGGGCGGCCCCCGCTCGGCCGCGCCGAGGTGTCCCTGACCATCGACAACTCCGACGGCGCGCTGCCCATCGAGTACGCCGAGGTCACCATCACGCGGATCATGTTCCGCAACGGCGGCAGCGAGTACCAGATCAATGGCGACACGTGTCGCCTCCTCGACATCCAGGAACTCCTCTCCGACTCCGGCATCGGCCGCGAGATGCACGTCATCGTCGGACAGGGCCAGCTCGACTCCGTCCTGCACGCGGATCCCATGGGCCGCCGCGCCTTCATCGAGGAGGCCGCGGGCGTCCTCAAGCACCGCAAGCGCAAGGAGAAGGCGCTGCGGAAGCTGGACGCGATGCAGGCCAACCTCGCGCGCGTGCAGGACCTCACCGACGAACTGCGGCGCCAGTTGAAGCCGCTGGGCCGGCAGGCCGCCGTCGCCCGCCGGGCCGCCGTGATCCAGGCCGACCTCCGCGACGCCCGCCTCCGGCTGCTCGCCGACGATCTCGTACGGCTCCGGGGCGCGCTCCAGGCCGAGGTCGCCGACGAGGCAGCGCTGAAGGAGCGCAAGGAGTCGGCCGAGGCCGAGCTGAAGAAGGCGCTCCAGCGGGAGGCGAGGCTGGAGGACGAGGTCCGGCGGCTCACCCCGCGTCTCCAGAGAGCGCAGCAGACCTGGTACGAGCTGTCGCAGCTGGCCGAGCGGGTGCGCGGCACGGTCTCCCTGGCGGACGCGCGGGTCAAGAGCGCAACCGCCCAGCCGCCGGAGGAGCGGCGCGGGCGCGACCCCGAGGACATGGAGCGCGAGGCCGCCCGGATCCGTGAGCAGGAGGCCGAGCTCGAAGCGGCCCTGGAGGCGGCCGAGCGTGCCCTGGAGGACACCGTCTCCCACCGGGCCGACCTGGAGCGCGAACTGGCGGTGGAGGAGCGGCGCCTGAAGGACGTGGCCCGCGCCATCGCGGACCGCCGCGAAGGTCTGGCCCGGCTGAACGGGCAGGTCAACGCGGCCCGTTCGCGCGCCGCCTCCGCCCAGGCGGAGATCGACCGGCTCGCCTCCGCCCGCGACGAGGCCCAGGAACGGGCCGTCACCGCCCAGGAGGAGTACGAGCAGCTCAAGGCCGAGGTCGACGGCCTGGACGCGGGCGACGAGGAACTCGCCGAGCAGCACGAGACGGCCAAGCGCGCACTCGCCGACGCCGAGTCCGCCCTGACCGAGGCCCGCGAGGCGGCCACCGCGGCCGAACGCAAGCGCGCCGCCACGCAGGCCCGCCACGAGGCCCTGTCCCTGGGGCTGCGCCGGAAGGACGGCACGGGGGCGCTGCTCGTGGCGAAGGACCGGCTGACGGGTCTGCTGGGTCCGGCGGCGGAACTGCTGTCCGTCTCACCCGGCCACGAGGTCCCCGTCGCGGCCGCCTTCGGCGTAGCGGCGGACGCGATCGCGGTGACCAGCCCGTCCGCGGCGGCGGACGCCATCCGCCTGCTGCGCAAGCAGGACGGGGGACGGGCGGCACTGTTGCTGGCGGGGGCGCCGGACGCTTCTCCTGCCGGGGGAGCGTTCGGCAACACCGGCGACGTACCCGGCGCGCAGTCCGCGCAGTCCGGCGTGGGCGTCGGTGGGACGTCCTCCGGGGGAGATCCGGAGCGTGGTGGTCCGACGTTCGCCGCCGATCTCGTCCGTGGGCCCTCCGATCTCATGCCTGCCGTACGGCGGCTGCTGCGGGGCATCGTCGTGGTCGGGACGCTGGAGGACGCGGAGGATCTCGTCTACTCCCGGCCCGAGCTGACCGCGGTGACCGCCGAGGGGGACCTGCTCGGGGCGCACTTCGCCCAGGGCGGTTCCGCCGGGGCGCCGAGTCTGCTCGAAGTGCAGGCGTCCGTCGACGAGGCGGCGGCCGAGCTGGAAGAACTGGGCGTGCTGTGCGAGGAGTTGACCGAGGAGCAGCACCGGGCCGCTGAGTTGCGTAGGGAACGGACCGCTCTCGTCGAGGAGTTGGGCGAGCGTCGGCGGGCCGGTGAGCGGGAGAAGTCCCAGGTCGCCCAGCAGGTCGGGCGGTTGGCGGGACAGGCGCGGGGCGCCGCAGGAGAGGCCGAGCGGAGCACCGCGGCGGCCGCACGTGCACAGGAAGCCCTCGAACGGGCCGTCCAGGAGGCGGAGGAGCTGGCCGAACGGCTCGCCGTCGCCGAGGAGATGCCGTTCGAGGAGGAGCCCGACACCTCCGTACGCGACCGGCTCGCGGCCGACGGGGCCAACGCTCGGCAGACCGAGATGGAGGCCCGGCTCCAGACACGTACACACGAGGAGCGGGTCAAAGGGCTTGCCGGGCGGGCCGATTCGCTGGACCGGGCCGCGCCCTGCGCTGCTCGGCACGCGCGCGTGCCTCACGTTCGGCCCGCGCGGCCCGGTCCAGCGAAT
>NZ_JAPWHT010000277.1:0-13656 GCF_027270795.1 Streptomyces sp. ActVer | reverse complement strand
AGTCGAATCAACCGGGCCGTCCGCTCCCCGTGGCCCGCTCCCCCGCGTGCTCGAAGCCGTCCTGGGCGTCGGCGTCGACCCGGAGCTGCGTGCCACGCTCCAGCACATCGTGGACACCGCGGCCGAGCTGACCGACGCCCGGCACGCGGCGCTGGAGGCCACCGACCCCGTACACGGCACAGCCGGTGACGGCCCGACGGAGTTCCGCGCGCCCGAACCACCGGCGGCCGGGCAGGCCGCCGGCGGCCGCCTCGACGTGCCGGTGCGCGTACGCGACGACGCGCACGGAAGCCTCCGCCTCACCGGGAAGCGCGACGGCGGCGACTTCACGGACGAGGACGAGCAGCTGGTGCGGGTGCTGGCCACCCAGGCGGGCATCGCGATCGGCAACGCCCGCCTGTACGAGACGGCACGTCAGCGGGAGCGCTGGATCGAGGGCGCGGCGGCCGTGACCACGGCGCTGCTCACCGGCGAGACGGCGGCCGACGCGCTGATGACGGTCGCCGAACGGGCCCGGATGCTCGCCGACGCCTCGGCCGGGGTGATCCTCCAGCCCACCGACGAGGGTGGCATGGAGATCGTGACGGCGTCGACGCTCGACGACCCGGGCGGTCTCGTCGGTACGACCATCGAGCCGGGCAGCGCGGTCCTTGAGCAACTCCTGGGCGGGGAACCGGTGTTCGTGGACGACTCGGCGACCGACCCGCGCATGACGACGCAGGTACGGCACCGGTTCGGGCCGAGCATGCTGCTGCCGCTCCAGGCCGGTGGCCGGCTCATCGGCACCCTCGCCCTCCCGCGTCGGCGCGGCGGCCGTCCGTACACGTCCGTGGAGCAGTTGCTGGCCACGCAGTTCGCCTCGCAGGCCGCCCTCGCGCTCGTCCTCGCGGACGCCCAGCAGCGGCGGGAGCGGCTCGCGGTCTTCGAGGACCGTGACCGGATCGCCCGTGACCTGCACGATCTGGTCGTACAGCGGCTGTTCGCGACCGGCATGATGCTGGAGTCCACCCAGCGCCGCACCGCCGACGAGGAGCAGGACGCCGAGGTCCACGTGATGCTGGGCCGGGCCGTCGAGGAACTCCGGTCGACCGTCCAGGAGGTCCGTACGGCGATCTTCGCGCTGCAACAGCCGCCCGCCGACGCCCCCACCACGTTCCGGGGCAAGGTCCTCCGCGAGACGGCGGGCGCCGCGGCGGCCCTCGGCTTCCAGCCGTCCGTGCAGTTCACGGGGCCGGTCGACGCCCGGCTCCCGGCCCCGGTGGCCACCCGCCTCCTCACCGCCCTCCGCGCCGCCCTGGCAGCCGCGTCCCGCCGCACCGGCACCACCCGCGTCACCGTCTCGATCGACGCGACGACGACCCTCCCGGACGGCCGCCCCGGCGTACGACTGACGGTGTTCGACGACGGGGAGGCGGCGGCGGACAGGGACGCCGAACCCCGAGCCGGGACGACGGTGACATGGCAGTCCCCCCTGCGAACACACCCGTGAGCCGAACAGCCCCACCCCACTCCGCTCCAGCCCACGCGCCCCACTCCACCCCACAACCCAACGGCTGTTACACGTGGGAAACCTTGACGAGCGCTGCGCCGGGTGCCACGATTCCGGCGCCGCGATGTTTGCGTAAACATCACCCCAAGTCGAGCCTCGGGCCGCGAGGTACGACTCAACGCTTCGTTCCGATGTTTACGTAAACACCATCCGTCCGACCCTGCATACCTCCGACGGCCGCTCAGTCACGCGCAGGCTCCGGCCATGCGCCGAGCCGCCGCACTCCGAAAGGGCAAGCTGATGCGCAGAACCTCCGCCGGCACCCGCTTCACCCCCCGGCTGCGAGCCGCCTTCGTGGCGATCCTGATCGCCGGGACCAGCGGCACCACCGTCGCCGCCAGCCCGGCCGGCGCCACGCCGAGTGGACACACGGGCGGACAGACGAGCGGGCTCAGCAAGGACACGACCCAGTTCAAGGGCGTGAACTGGGCCGACCCGCGCGACAACTTCGCCGACGACCCGGTCGTACTGTCGGGCCTGTCGACGTCCGACACCTACGCCCAGACGTACACCAAGGCCAGCAGGGTGATCTCGGCCTTCCGCGCGAACCTCGGTGCCAACACGGTCCGGCTGCCCATCAACCCGTACACGGTCAACGGCCGTTACTGGAAGTCCTATCGCGGAGTCATCGACGCGGCCTCGGACAAGGGCTTCAAGGTGATCCTCTCGTACTGGGAGGGAACGGGCCCGCGCAAGGACGGCTTCATCGACGACACGGCCACCTACTGGCCCATGTGGAACACCGTGGTCAAGGCCTACAAGAGCGACAAGCGGGTCTACTTCGAGCCGATGAACGAGCCGCACGGCTACACCGACACGGAGTGGGCGGACATAGCCGCGAAGTGGCTGGACACGTACCGGCAGGTCCCGCGCAACCGGGTCTTCGTCAGTGGCGCGGGCTACAACGACCACGTCACGACCGTCTGCGCCGACCCGCGTCTGAAGGGCACGTATCTGTCGCTGCACCACTACGGGTTCTGGAAGGACTACGCCACGTACGACCAGTGGGTGGCCGACCTCAAGGTCCGCATCGGTGACTGCGCGAACCGGACCGTCGCGGACGAGTTCGGCTCACCGATGACCACCGGCTTCGACTACAACAAGCCGACCCCGGACAACAACTTCATCAACTACCTGCAGGCCGTCACCGACACGTTCCGCGAGCTCAAGATGGGCTCCGTGTACTGGCCCGGCCTGCGCACGGACGACACGTACTCCCTGCAGACCCTGACCGGCGACCCGGCCCGCCCCTGGCTGACCACCACCAACCAGTCCGGCGCCGACCGCCTGGCCTGGTCCTGGGGCCGCGGCAAGCCCGTACAGCCGTAGTCCGGCCCTCACCCCACCCACAGCACCCAGGCTCCGCCGCCCACCACTGGGAGGCGGAGCCTCGTGCTGCGGCACGGCGCTGTTCATCGACCCCTGGCGCGCTCGTACGTCTCGCCGCTGCCCCCGTCCCGCGTCCATCCGGAGTGGTTCGGGGCGTTTGTGTGGGGATCGGGGCCGTATGGCGTGATCCGGTGGGTAATCTCGCGCTGCCACTGGCCGAATCGTCTCCCAGCAGACTCAGGAGAAGCGTCATCGCCGAGCAGAAGCGAGGAGAGGCCGCCGAGGCCCCTCCGGGGAACCAGCCCCAGGAAGCCGACCAGTTGAGGGACATTCTGCGTCGGCCCGAGTACCTGCGGGCGCTGGTGTTCTGCGCGGTGATCGGGATCCTGGTGTCGTTCGCCGCGTTCTGGTTTCTCGTGCTGCTCCATGAGATGGAGAGTCTGATCTGGGTGGACTGGCCGCACGATCTCGGGTGGACGACTCCGCCGTGGTGGTGGCCGCTCCCCCTGGCCCTGGTGTCGGGGGCGGTCGTCGCCCTGGTCGTCCTGCGTTTTCCCGGCAGGGGCGGGCACATTCCGGCGGGGGGCCTGCATGCGGGCGGCGCGTCGAAAGCGGCTGTTCCCGGGGTGGCCCTCGCCGCGCTGGCCAGCCTGCCGCTGGGTGCCGTGCTCGGACCGGAGGCACCGCTGATCGCGCTCGGCGGCGGTCTGGCGCTGGTCTTCCGTGATCTCGTACGCGCTCCCGCGACCGAGTCGAGCACGGCGCTGCTCGGTGCGGCCGGCGCCGCGGCGGCCATCTCCACGATCTTCGGCAATCCGCTGGTGGCGGCCGTGCTGCTGATGGAAGTGGCCGGAGTGGGCGGCCCGCAGCTGTTCGTGGTGATGCTCCCCGCACTGCTCGCCGGCGGCGTCGGCGCCATCGTCTTCACCGGCTTCGGCCACTGGACCGGGCTGGACGCCGAGAGCCTCAACATCGGGCTGCCCGCTCCGCCCACCCTCGACCTCGGCGACGTCGTGTGGGCGACGCTGATGGCCGTCGTCCTCGGGGCGGCCGTCCACTGGATCATCGTGGGCGGCCGGATCGCGGCACGCTTCGTCTCCGGGCATGTCGTACGGAACACGATGCTCTGCGCGCTGGCCGCGGGCGGCTGCGCGACGCTCTACGCGGTCATCACCGGCCGCTCGCCGGCCGAAGTCGCCCTGTCGGGACAGGCCACCCTGACCGACCTCGCCGCCCACCCGCACGCGTGGTCGGTCGGCAGTCTGGTGGCGGTCCTGGTGTTCAAGGGCATCGCCTACTCCCTGTGTCTGGGAAGCCTGCGCGGTGGTCCCGTCTTTCCCTCGCTGTTCCTGGGCGGTGCGATGGGGGTGCTCCTGTCGCCGCTGCCGGGGCTCGGCGTCGTTCCGGGCATGGCGGCGGGCATGGCGGCCGCGTCCGCCGCCGCACTCCGGCTGCCCGTCAGCTGCGTGGTGCTGGTCGTGCTCATGGTGGGCAACTCGGAGACCGTTCCGGTCATCGTGATCGCCGCTGTCGTGGCGTTCGTGACCACGGAGTTGCTGCCGCAGGGGCCGGGCATCCCGCCGTTCAGTGCGCAACGCGGTCGAGCGCCTCGTCCAGGGTCGTAGCCGCCATGATGAGGGAGAGATGCGTGAAGGCCTGCGGGAAGTTGCCGAGTTGCTCGCCGCTCGGGCCGATCTCCTCGGCGAACAGGCCGACATGGTTCGCGTACGTCTGCATCTTCTCGAAGGTGTAGCGGGCCTGCGGAAGCCGGCCCGCGCGGGCGAGGGCGTCGACGTACAGGAACGTGCACAGGCTGAACGTCCCCTCGGAGCCGCGCAGTCCGTCGGGCGAGGCCTCGGGGTCGTAGCGGTAGACGAGGCTGTCGGAGACGAGGACGCGCTCCATGGCGTCGAGCGTGTTGAGCCAGCCGGGGCTGCGGGGTGACACGAAACCCACCCGGGGGGCCAGCAGCAGGGAGGCGTCCAGGACGGCGCCGCCGTAGTGCTGGACCAGGGCCTGCTCCTTCTCGTCCCAGCCGCGCTCCATGACCTGTTCGAGGATCTCGTCGCGGGCCCGTGTCCAGAGCACGGTGTCGGCGGGCCTGCTGAACTCGGCCGCCAGCTTCAGACCGCGGTCGAAGGCGGCCCAGCACATCACCCGGCTGTAGGTGAAGTCCTTGCGTCCGCCCCGGGTCTCCCAGATGCCCTCGTCGGGCCGGTCCCAGGAGCCGGCGAGCCAGTCCAGGGTGCGGGTCAGGCTCTTCCACCCGTGGTAGCCCGCCTGTTCGCCGACCGCGCGGCCCTCGGCCAGGGCGTAGAGGGCCTCGCCGTAGATGTCGAGCTGGAGCTGGTCGGAGGCGGCGTTGCCGGCCCGGACCGGGTAGGAGCCGCGGTAGCCCTCGAAGTGGCCCAGGATCTCCTCGGTCAGATGCGGGTCGCCGTCGACCCGGTACATGATCTGGAGGGGTTCGTCGTCCGGGCCTTCCCGGGCGCCCAGGCGGTCGCCGAGCCAGTGGGTGAAGCGGGTCGCCTCCTCCACGAAGCCGAGGTCGAGCAGCGCCCGCACGGAGAGGGAGCCGTCACGCACCCACGTGTACCGGTAGTCCCAGTTGCGCTCGCCGCCGACCTGCTCGGGCAGTCCCATCGTGGCGGCGGCGACCGGCGCACCCGTGGGCGCGTAGGTGAGGAGCTTGAGGGTGATCGCCGAGCGGTGCACCATCTCCGTCCAGCGGCCGTGGTAGTTCGAGGTGCGCACCCACCGATGCCAGAAGTCGATGTTGCTCCAGAGCTCGTCGGTGATCCGTTCGGTGGTGGGTGGCGGCGGCGCCTCCCCGTCCTGCGCGCACACCGTGAACACCACGGCCGCCGCATCGCCGTTGTGGAGGGTGATGCTGCCCCGGACGTCCTGCCCGTCCCGTTCGAACGGGATGCCGCCCTGGAGGTAGGCGGTCGTGCCCGGGGCCCGGAAGGTCGCCGTGCCGTCCGTCAGATCGAGTTCGTGGGTGGCCCGCCCGTAGTCGAAACGCGGCCGGCATTCGAGGCCGAAGCGCACGGTGCCGCGCACCGCGCGTACGACGCGCACCAGTTGGTGCCGGTCGCTCGCCGTCGGGCCCGTCAGCACCGGCATGTGATCGAGGATCTCGCCGACTCCGTCGGGTGACATGAAGCGGGTCACCACGACGGCCGTGTCCGGGTAGTAGAGCTGCTTCCAGGTGCCCTCGGGATGCTCGGGCGCGAGGAGGAAGTGGCCGCCGCCGTCGTGGTCGAGCAGGGCGGCGAAGACGCTGGGCGAGTCGAAACGCGGTGCCGCGAACCAGTCGATCACACCCTTGGACGACACCAGGGCCGCGGTCTGCAGATCCCCGACGAGCCCGTGGTCGGCGATGGGCGGGTAGCGATCCATGAGGGTCTCCTTGCTGGTCCCCCTTGCCGGTCCCCTTGTCCTGTCGTCCCTCGCTCAGGCCGCTTCGGCCGTGACCCGCCCCGAGCGGACGGCGTCGACGAGTGCCTGGTGGTCCTTCTCGTTCTGGTCGGCGTAGCTCTCGGCGAAGGTCGCCAGCGCACGGTCGAAGGAGTCGCCCCCGCCCAGGTAGGAGGCGATGGCGATCCGGTCGCCGGACCGCGCGTGCGCCCGGGCCAGGGTGGCGCCGCACAGCTCTCCGAAGGTCCGCATGCCGGCCGGCACCATCAGCTCGGGTTGGGCGATGCCCTTCCAGTCCCGCAACTGCCGTACGTAGAAGTCACGTCGGCGGCCGTCGATCCCGTCGACCCGCTCCCAGCCGAGGAAGATGTCGCTGGTGGCCTGCATGAGCCGCTGGCCGGAGACCACCCGCTCGCCCTGCGTCGCGTGGGCGCTGGCACCGGCGAAGGGCGCCAGCACCGACTGGTCGGCCTCCTTGGCCTGCAGGAGCAGCGGATCCTTGTCGTCCCGGCCGAGCAGGAGCACGATCCAGCAGCGGGTGCCCACGCTGCCGACCCCGACCACCTTGCGGGCCATGTCGGTGACCCGGTACTGCTGCAGCAGGGCCCGCCGGTCCGACTGCAGCGTGTGGCCGTACCGTTCGATCAGCCGGTGGACCTCCTTCTCCAGCGCATCGCGCTCGACACCCTGCAGCAGGTCCTGGAGCGGCGTGATCAGTGGCGGAACCGCGGCGATGCGGGCCTGCCCGTCGACGATGTGGGTGAGCTTGCCGAAGGCATGGAGGCTGTCCCGGCCACGTGCCTTGGCCACCGCCTGCGACCAGCGGTCGCGGGCCTGAGCGCTCAGTTGCGGGCCGAACTGCTGCCGCACCCACGCCTCGTCGAACTGGGCGTACCACACGTCGAGGTTGCCCATCCTGGCGAAGCGCCGCATCCACTCGCGGTAGGACCGCACGGTCGCCCGCACGATGCGGGCCCGCTCCTTGTCGCTGAAGTCGTTGGCCCGGCCCGCGATGACGAAACTCGCGGTCAGGCGCTTGACGTCCCACTCCCAGGGGCCGGGCAGCGTCTCGTCGAAGTCGTTGATGTCGAACATCATGCGGCGCTCGGGCGAGGCAAGGAGCCGGAAGTTCAGCAGGTGCGCGTCCCCGCACAGCTGCGCCCTGATCCCGGACCGGGGGGTGTCGTCGAGGTCTCCGGCCATGATTCCGGCGGCCCCCCGGTAGAAGCGGAAGGGCGACTCGGTCATCCGGCCGTAGCGGATGGGGACCAGCTCGGGAACCCTCGTCGCCGACTGCGCCTCGATGATGTCCACCGGGTCGGGCCGTTTGGGCGTGAGGGCGAACTCGGCATGGCTGGAGCGGGGCGCTGTCGACCGGGCCGCCTTGCCGTGCTCGGCCCGCTCCTGGGGTGTGCGGTGGCGGATGTCGCTCTGGTCCGGGTGGCTGGAGTTCATTGCAGTCGCTCCGCGATGTGGTCGCCGACGCGCAGTGCGTTGGCTATGGCGGTCAACGAGGGGTTGACCGCCCCGATGCTCGGGAAGAAGCTCGTGTCGACGACGTAGAGGTTGTCGAGGTCGTGGGCCTTGCAGTTGACGTCGAGCGCGGAGCTCTCGGGGTCGCGGCCGAAGCGGACGGTGCCCGCCTGATGCGCGGTGGCGCCGATGGGCATGCCCTTGTGCAGGTAGATGCTGTGCGGCAGCAGATGGTGTTCGTGCATGCCCAGGTGGCTGAGCATGCTGTGCAGCTTGTGCCGCAGGCGCTTCAGACCGGCGATGTTGTTCTTCTCGTCGAGGGCCAGGTGGATGCCGCCGTCCCGGTCCAGGGTGACGCGGTTGTCGGCCGCGGGGAGATCCTCTCCGCACAGCCAGAAGTCGACCGCGTGGTGGGCGAGCACCTCGAAGGGCATGTCGGGGGCTATGGCCCCGGCCCAGCGGGGCGCTTCGCCGTGGATCTGCTCGGAGTCGGACTTGCCCAGCATCTGGATGCCGCCGAGGGGGTAGTCCCAGTCGTCGGATCCCAGATACCAGTCGTGCAGTGCCAGGGTCTTCTGGAACCTGGTGTCGTTGGGTTCCAGGGACACGGCCATCAGGGCCAGGTTGTTGTGGCGCATGTAGTGCCGGCCCACCACGTCCGAGCTGTTGGCCAGGCCCTGTGGATGCCGGTCGTCGGCCGAATTCAGCAGCAGGACGGCCGAGTTGACGGCACCGCAGGCGACGACCACGATGTCGGCGCTGAACTTCACGGTGGCGGCGTCCCCGTCCCCGACCGTCGCGACGACCGAGGTGACAGTGCGGCCGGTCGCGTCCGTGTCGAGGCGCCGCACGTCCGCATGCGTGACCATCTCGACGTTGGCGTGTTCCAGAGCGGGGTCTACGCAGATGACCTGCGCGTCGGACTTGGCGCCGAGCAGGCACGGGAAGCCGTCGACGCGGTCGCAGCGGATGCAGGCGCTGGTGCGGGTGGCCCGGCCCCGGTCGTCCTGGGTGAGGTTCACCCCGATCGGGAGGTGGAAGGGGTGCAGCCCCTGTTTCTCCAGATCGTGGCTGAGCTGCTGGATGCGCGGCTCGTGCTGGACCGGCGGGTGGGCGTACTGGGCGCTGGTGGGGCCCTCGGTCGGGTCCTCGCCGTGCCGGCCGTGGACGAGATAGAGGTGCTCGGCCCGCGTGTAGTACGGCTCGAGTTCCTCGTAGGTCAGTGGCCAGGCCGGGGAGATGCCGTCGTGGTGCCGGAGTTCGCCGAAGTCCTCCGGGCGCATACGGAAGAGTGCGGCGCCGTAGAACTTGGTGTTGCCGCCCACGTAGTAGTTGACCTCGGGCGGGAACTGGTTTCCGTGTTTGTCGTACCAGAACTCCGGAGCGCGGTACTTCCCTTTGACGAAGACCGCCGAGGATTCCCAGTTGTCCCGTTCGCGGGGCAGATAGTCGCCGCGTTCGAGAAGGAGAATCCGTTTTCCGGTGGGTGCCAGCCGGTGGGCGAGGGTGCCACCGCCCGCACCGGTTCCGATGATGATGACGTCGTAGTGCCGTTCGTCAGTCATACCGGCCACCGTCCTCGGAGCATGCTCCGATTCGCCGGGTGAGGGGAACTCCAGATCCGACTACCAACGTATCGCCGGGTTACGTTTCCAGCGAGTTGGGCCGATCGGGTGATCCGAGACGTCGGGACACGGCGGGTTCCCTGGCGATGACCGCGCCTGCGGTGATGCAGAGGGCCACCACCACGCAGAGTGCGATCAGCCAGGACAGCACGGTGAAGACCGCACCCAGCGACCCGTACCGGTCCAGGCTGCGGTTGAGCGCGGTGGGCACGTACAGCTTCGCGATCACCGTCAGTACGGTCAGCGCCACCGCGGTGAGGACCGCCCCGGGCAGCAGGGGCAGCCAGGGGACGCGCGCGGCCAGCAGCAGGTGCTGGGGCCACCACCACACGCCCACCTCGACCGCCAGCAGCAGCGGCAGTCCCAGCCACATCCCCACGCCGAATCCCTCCCGCAGCGGACCTTGCAGGGCGATCACGGCCATCCAGACGGCGATCCACACGGGCCATCGCCAGGCGGCGACGCGGGCGCCCGCGCTCGGCATCAGCCAGGCGCGTTGGCACAGGCGCTGCATCGCGCGGCTGCAGGCGGTGGCGGAGAGCAGCACCATCAGCGCGCTCACCACCCCGGTGCTCTGCTGCAGAGTGGCGGGATCGGCCTGGTAGACCTGCTTGAACTGCTGGTCGGCGGTACCGCTGATGCCGAGCACGTCGTGCACCGACGTGACGATCTGGTTGCGCACCCCTTGCGGGGCGAACGCGGCGACCAGGAAAAGCAGCGGTACGGCCGTCAGGAACGCCTGGGCCGCCAGCCGTGTCGCGGAGTCCAGCAGGTTCACCGCGATCAGGTGGGAGGTGAGCCGGGTGATCACCGGGAACCGCTCCTCGGCGGTACCGCGCAGCCGCAGCAGTCCTGCCCGCAGACCGGCCGCGCGCCCGCGCCAACGGCTCCGCACGCCGTCCGTGGGCGGGCCGGGTTCTCTGCTCGCGCGCATGCTGCCCCCAGGGCGGATCCGGGCGCCACGCCCCGAGGCGTGACCGCCCCACCAGAGTGCCGCCCACGACGGCCGACCGGACCGGTGGCGCGAGCACCGTTGTGCCGTACGGGTGAGGAGGCCGCCGGGCCACCTGACCGGTGGGACGCCGGACGATCACCCGGCGGCGACGACCGTCACAGGATCGCGAGGGGATTGACCGGCGAGCCGGTGGCCGCGGGCAGCCGGAGAGGGGCGATCACGCAGAGGAACGACCAGCGGGCCTCCCTCGCGCAGATCTCCGCGAGGTCCTCGAACCGCAGGTAGTCGAGCAGATGCAGGCCCATCGCGTGGACGGCGAGCACATGCACCGGGAACGCGACCTCCTCCACCGCGCTGGGGGCCGTGTCGTTGTTTCCGTCGCCGCCGAGCACGGCCACCTCGCGCTCGGCCAGGAACTCCATGGCGGTCGGATGGAGCCCGGCACGGGCGTCGGCCACGTCCCAGGGGCCGAGCTCCTCACGACGCCGGCGGTGTCCGACCCGTACGAGGAGGATGTCGCCGCGGCCGACCCGTACCCCCTGCCGCGCTTCGGCCGCCGCGAGGTCCTCGGCGCACACGTTCGTTCCGGGTTCGAGCCAGGGGACGCCGTGCAGCCGGGGAATGTCGAGGAGGACCCCGCGCCCGACGATGCCGTCGCGGGCCAGTTCGGCGGAGAGCTCGCTCGCTCCGTCCGGCGACAGGGCGCCCGCCGCCGGTACACCGCCGTGCAGGGTGCCGTCGTAGATGACGTGGCACAGCGCGTCGAGGTGGCTGTCCACGTCACCGTGGACGTTCATGGCGAAGCGGTCCCGCGCGAATTCCAGGCCCACCGCCGTCGGCCGGGCGTCGGGCGGGGCGGTGAGCCGGTGCTCGGCCGGATCGGCGTCGTCAGGTCCTGGCCGGGTGTTCACCGGGGCCGCGAGCGACACCGTACGTCCCGTACGCACCTCGCGGACGGCCGCCAGCACCTGTTCCGCGGTGATCGTGTCCAGGGCGCCCCGGCGAGTGGCGCCGCCGGGCGCCCTGCCGCTCAGGTGGTGGTGGAGCGACCGGAAATCGGCCTCGCTCAACTGGTCGGGCGTTCGCATGTCCCCACCCTCCGACAGGCGCCGGGTTCCGGCACACCGAGTTGCCGGGCCCGGGACCGCCGCGTCAATGGATGGGCGCCCCGGCCGGGAACGCGAGCCGCCGCACGGGAGCCGATCCGCGGAGGTCCGGATGGACGATCTCGCGCCGGGTGAGCGCCCGCCGGCGCGAGCGGGCGGTCAGGCGGACGGCATAGGAGCGGTGCCGCCGCCGTCGTCGTCACCGGTGTCCAGGAACTCGCGGATCGCGAAGGCGGCCAGCACGATCACCACCGTCCACAGCACGACCGCCGTGGTCGGGTAGTTCCAGGTGAACAGCACGATCGCGGCGACCGCGAGGATCGCCCAGCCGATCCACCGCTTGTAGCGGTGCACGAACCGGCCCACCGCGCCCAGCCGGAGCCCCGCCGACACGGAGACGTCGCGCAGGGCACCGATGCCCTTGCCACAGCCCGTACGGATGACGACGGCGACGCGGGACGGACCGGTGAGGAAGGCGCCGATGGCCGTCACGAGGGCGAGCGCACCGACCGCCCGCACACCGGCCCGCAGGAACTTGACCAGCGAGTCGTACACCGCGCCGGCCGCGGCCTCGGACGCCCCGGCAGGCAGATGGTTGAGATAGACCGTCCGCAGGAGGCTGAGCGTGATGCCGAGCAGCAGCATGGCGGCGAACACCCCCAGCGCGGCCCAGATCAGGGCCCGGCGGCGGTGGACGGCCAGGTAGACACCCGCGGCGGCGATCAGTACGGCGATGATGGGGAGCCAGCTGCCGATGATCTCCAGCACCCTCAGGTACCACTTGATCTTGCCGACGTCCTTGGACGCGAAGACCACGAACTCCGTGTGCACGGTCGGGATCAGGGCGGCCGGCTGGAAGCCCGCACTGACCAGCCGGTCCTTGACCTGGGCCACGATCGGTCCGACGTCGATGGCGACCTGGCCGTCCTTGACGGACACCGCGCCGTCCGCCTCGCCCGTGAGGGCCTTGTCCAGGGCTTTGTGCGCCTCACGGTTGGCGTTCACCCAGACCGTGTCGAAGGCATCGCTGGAGACCACTCGCTCCACGGTCGCGCTGACCAGGCTCTTCAGCCCGCTCTCGATCGGACCGTCCAGGTTGTCGATCAGCTTGGCCGCCTTCGGCGGGACACCCTTCTGGTCCGCGGCCTGCTGCAGCTCCTTGACCAGCGCCTCCACGTCGACCTGTGCCAGGACGGCGGTGGTCACGCGGTTGGTGATCGCCTTCTGCACGTCGGGATTGCTCGCCAGCGGCCCCACGGTGGCGACGTAGCGGTCGGTGTCCCGCACGATGCTGTTGGCCCAGACCGAGACGACGGCGAGCAGGGACAGCAGCGAGGCGAGGAGGATCAGGAGGACCGATCCCGTGGACCGGAGCCAGTGGTGCCGTGCGGCCGCCCGGGGCCCACCGCTCTCCAGCGCGCTCACGCGATGCCGCAGCTCGTCCAACTCGTGGCGTTCGCGGGCCGAGAGCTCCTTGTCGCCTGACGGGCCGGCGTCGTTCTTGTCCGGGTCTGGTGGTGGCGCGCCACTGGTCATGGTCCAAGAAGATCCGTACGGACCTGATCCGGCGACCTGGATGGGCCCGGCGGGTGAATACGGCACGGGGGTGCGGCGGCCACCGTCCGGTGTTGCAATGGAATTTCGGGGACAGGGGATTTTCGAATTCCAAGATCACCCAGGGGTGAAGCCGTGAGCGATGATTTCGTCGAAATGGGACCGATCGACTATCTGGTCGTCGAGTTCCCCGGCAACCGAATGACCGGCGAGGGCTTTCCCATACTGGTCGATCTGGTGGACCGCGGCCTCATTCGGATCCTCGACCTGATGTTTGTGAGGAAGGAGGAGGACGGGTCCGTGGTCGGCCTGGAAATCGCCGATCTCACGGGCGACGGCACGCTGGACCTGGCCGCCTTCGAGGGCGCGTCCTCCGGCCTGCTGGGGCAGGACGACATCGACGAGGCAGGCACCGCCCTGGAGCCCGGCAACTCCGCCGGAATCCTGGTCTACGAGAACCTGTGGGCCGCGCCCTTCGCCACCGCCCTGCGCCGCGGCGGTGCGCAGTTGGTCGCCTCCGGGCGGATCCCGGTACCGGCCGTCCTGGCAGCGCTGGACGCCACGGACGCCGGGTAGCGGCGGACGACGTAGAAGACCAGCTGCTCCTGGGCTCCGGCCTGATCGTCGCACCGACTGCCGACCGCC
>NZ_JAPWHT010000276.1:0-13744 GCF_027270795.1 Streptomyces sp. ActVer | reverse complement strand
TCGAGGATGTCCGGGCCCGCCAGATGCCACCCACCCTGGTGTTCATCCAGGTGCCCGAGGGCAAGACCGTGAAGAACCGGCTTCACCTCGACGTCAGCCCGATCGATGGCAGCACCCAGGACGAGGTTTCCAGATTGCTCGGCCCCGGCGCCACCAAGACGGATGTGGGCCAGGGCCCAGGCCGAAACTGGGTGGTCATGGCAGACCCTGAGGGAAACGAGTTCTGCGTCCTACGCACCCTGGCACCGCAGAACTAGGCCGGGAGCGGGCACCCGTGCCCCGTCACACACGGCAACTGTCACGTTGCCGAGAAGGCCTCATGGAGCTCCCACTCGACATGCACTTCAGTGACATGGGACGCCCTTGACAAGGGATGTCTGACTCGGAAGGCCCCGGGCCGAGCGGGCGGACGCGCGGCCGGACGGCCCGCGTCGAGCCGGACCCGCCGCCCGGGGCGAAGGCGCTACTTCTCCAAAACGCCCGAGGAGGCGATCTCGATCTTTGCGCGGGTGGCGCCGGAACGTGAGCCGAGGGACTCGATCTTCCTCACCAGGTCCTGGCCCTCGACGACTTCGCCGAAGACCACGTGCTTGCCGTCCAGCCAGGGTGTGAGGACCGTGGTGATGAAGAACTGCGAGCCGTTGCTGTTGGGGCCGGAGTTTGCCATGGACAGCAGGAACGGCTTGTCGTGCTTGAGCTTGAAGTTCTCGTCGGTGAACTTCTGGCCGTAGATGCTCTTGCCGCCGGTGCCGTCGCCGCGGGTGAAGTCGCCGCCCTGGAGCATGAAGTCCGGGATGACACGGTGGAAGCCGGAGCCCTCGTATCCGAAGCCGTGCTGGCCGGTGGCGAGCTCGCGGAAGTTCTGCGTCGTCTTGGGGACGACGTCGTCGTACAGCTTGAAGACGATCCGGCCCGCGGCGCTGCCGTCAATGTTGATGTCGAAGAAGACGTTGGTAGACATAGGGGGATCCTGTCATGGCGCCGCGTACTGCACTGGAGCCACCCCGGTCCGCCAAGGTCGCGGAGGCCGTCTTCACCCGGACTTGCGTATCCGGAACCAACCGCCGAGGTCCGCCGGGTCACCGACTTGGGAACGGCCGCGTTCGGGTGACCGGTCCGCGAGAACGGCAGGGCATGGCACATCCCGGCGGATCCGGACGGCAACGAGTTCTGCGTTATGGCCCCTAGAAAGCGCCGTCTACCGGACGGGGCCATGACACGGCAGGGCCATACCGCGGCCCGCGCCAACCTGCGGTTACCGCGTTGCGGCGGCCAGTGCCGCGCGGATGGCGTCCTCGCCGACCGGCCGGCCCTTCTCGTTCGAGAAGGGTCCGTACGGGGTCCCCCACACAGGCGCGCCCGTCGCCTGCCGCCAGCTGTCGGCCGGCGGTCCCGCGTCCACCACGCTGTACCCGATGGATTCGATGAATTCGGTCACCGCCGCCTTCGCCGGCGTGGAGTCCCCGGCGATCGGCAGGTAGGAGCGGTCGGCCGCCCCCGCCGGGCGGGCGAGTGACAGCAGGTGCTTGAAGAAGATGTTGCTGAACGCTTTCACGAGCATGGCGTCCGGGATGTACCGCAGTAGCAGTTCGCTCGAGGTGAGCGACTTGCTGTCGAGCTCGGGGATGTGCCCGCCACGCTCGGGGCCGTAGTTGCACGTGTCGATGACCGTCTTCCCGGCCAGTGACGCGGCGGGCAAGTCGGGGAACACCTTGACCGGCACCGTGACCACGACGATGTCACCGGCCGCCGCGGCCTCCCCGCTCGTCGCCGCGGACGCCCGCGGCCCCAGTTCCGCGGCCGTGTCCGCGAGCGTTTCGGGACCGCGCGAGTTGCTGAGCACGACCTGGTGCCCGGCCTCGATGGCGAGCCGCGCGACAGCACTGCCGATGTGTCCGCTTCCGATGAATCCCACAGTTGTCATATTCTCGGCGTCCCTTCAGAAGAGCCGAACCCTTGTCATTTGCCGGACTCGTTGCGATTCGGGGCCCTGCCGTCAACTGGCGGAGAAGTAATGGCCGTTGTCCAAATCGGCGAGCAGGCCGGGCTGAGCGGGTTCCCATCCGAGGGTCCGGCGGGTGATGTGATTGGACGCCGGGTAGCTCTGCGTGACTACGTTCGCGAGAAACCCGAAGTATCCCGGCACCATCAGTACGTCCGTGGGAACGCTCACGGTGGGCAGGCCCAGACGGCTGCCGATGGCCTCGGCGATCTCGCGGAGCGGGACGCCCCCGTCCCCAATCGCGTGCCAGTATTTGCCGGCCGGCCCCTTCTCCAGCACCAAGCGGAACAAGGATGCGACATCGCGGACGTGCACGGCGTTCCACAGGTTCGCGCCGTCTCCGGGGTAGCCGACGAAACCCTTCTCCTTCGCGAGCGCGATCAGCGTCGGAAGGAAGCCGGCACGATCGGTCGTGCTGTGCGCGATGTTGGCAATCCGCACGACCGAAGACCGCACTCCCCGCTCGGCGAGGCCGACTACGGCGGTTTCCACGACGTTGCGAACCCGCAGCGTGCCCTTGTACTCATCGCCGCCGGGAAGGGCCGGGTCCTCCTCGGTGGCGGGCCGGCCCAGGTTCCCCGGCGAGCCTATGCTCCCCGCCGCGACCAGCGGCTTTCCGGTTCCCGCCAGTGCTTCGCCGTACGCGAGCATGATCGGGAGCTCCGCGGCGGCCACGGCGTCGATCCCGCCGGAGGGAAGCAGGTCCTGCCTGTGCGCGACGTGGATGGCGCCGTCGGAGTCCGCGGCCGCCTCCTTGAGCCCGTCGAGATCCTCGAGGTCGCCGCGACGCACCTTCGCGCCGAGCGCGGACACCGCCGCCGCGGCCGTGTCCGACCGGGCCAGGCCGGTGACCTCGTGCCCGGCGGCGATGAGCTCGGGGATGATGTAGGAACCGGAATGGCCGGTCCCGCCAGTGACGAAAACGCGCACGCTACTGCTCCTTGTGAATGATGTGGCGTGAGAAGTGGTGGTGCGGGTGCGCTCAGCCGAGAATGCTGACGCCGAGGAAGAAGTTGGTGTGCTTGACGGAGTGGGCGACGAGGCCCAGTTGCAACAGGCCGACGTTCTCCAGTGCCCGCGCCATTGCCAGCTGACCGGTGTCCAGCGGGCGCAGTCCCAGGCTCTCGATGAACGCCGACACGCGTGTCTTCGCCCGCGCGTCGTCGCCGGCGATGAACACGTCCAATGGGCGACCTTCGGCTGGGCCGGCCGCCAGAACATGGGAGAACAGGGTGTTGAACGCCTTGACGACATGCGCGCCGGCGGGGGCGGCCTTCGCGATCTCCTGCGCGCCGGAACTGCCGTCAGGGGTGACAAAACCCTGCAAATCGGGGGAGACGGGGTTGGTGATGTCGATGATGACCTTGCCCTGTAGTGCGTCCCCGTACTTGCGCACCACAGCCGCCGCGTTGGCGTACGGCACGGCGAGGACGACGATGTCCCCGGCCGGGGCGGCGCCGGCCGCCCCGACTGTGGCGTCGCCGAGCGCGGCGGCCAATTCCTGGGCCTTGGCCGGGTCGCGGCCGATGATCTCGACGGCATTGCCACCGGCGAGCGCCCGGTCGGCCAGGGCGCCGGCCATGTTCCCCAGGCCGACAATGCTGATGCTGCTCATTCGTGTGCCTGCTTTCTGGAGCTGCATAGGACGCCATGCCCACGCCGTCGTTTTCAACGATTGCGTCGTCAACGCAGTTGAATGGCGCGATGGACGGCGCCCAATTCCTGACGTGCTCATTCTGGGCCTGGTCCTGCTATCAAGTTTCGATCTCGAATTCTTGTGCCGAATTCGTTCGACCCCATTGGGTACCTATTCAGGTTGCCATTGGCCTGAGTGGGTGTCCAAGACCTCTTTAAGGCGTGGTGATACCTTGAAGGCATCACCGGACCGGGAGGCGCCATGGATCTGGACCTGCGCAAACTGCGTTACTTCGTCGCCGTGGCCGACCAGTTGCACTTCGGCCGCGCCGCCGACGAACTGCATATCGCGCAGCCGGTGCTCAGCCGGCAGATCCGTGCGCTCGAGCAGGATCTCGGCGCCTCGCTGTTCACCAGGGATCGCCACGGCGTAGCGCTGACCGACGCGGGCCGACAACTGCTGGCCGACGCCGGTCCGCTGCTCGCCTCCGCGCACGCGGTCCGCCGCCGGGTGTCCGTGGCCGCCCGCGGCAGCCGGCGGCTGACGGTCGGTTTCCGGGCCGGCATCCCGGTCATCCCGGCGGCGCGGGCGTTCGAGGCCCGGCACCCGGACGTGGTCGTGGACGTGCAGCGGATCGAATGGGACGACCAGGCCCCGATGCTGCTCGACGGCCGCATCGACGTCGGCTATGTGCGGCTGCCCATCGACGAGGCCGGCCTGCACGTCACCCCGCTGTACACCGAGCCGCGGGTGGTGGTGCTGCCCACCGGCCACCGGTTGGCCGGCAAGGAGGAGGTCACCGAGGCCGACCTGACCGGAGAACCGCTGGTCTGGCATGCCGACCCGAGCACGCAGCCCACCAGGCGCCCGCACCCCAACGCCGGGTACCTGGTGCGCGGGGTGGACGAGATGCTCGAGCATGTCGCGGCCGGCCGGGGCATCTCGTTCCTGGCCCGTTCGGCGACCTTGTTCTACTCACATCCGGACGTCGTCTATGTGCCCATCCCGGATATGGCGCCAGACCAGGTGTGCCTCGCGGTGGCGGCATCGCACACGTCGCCGGTGGTCGATGACTTCTTCACCGCGGCTCAGTCGACGGCCGAGATCACAGCGGAATGCGGGAACTATGAAATGTGGCAGCTTGGAGGCGAAGCCGCTTCAAAGCACGGTTGAGCAGTGCGAATGACAACACCTCGCCAACAGGGGCACGCGGCCACAGCAATGGCGAAGGCATTGAGCTCGGGGCGGAGGCGATGCCGGCGTACAGTGAGAAGCGAAATCGTCGCGCGGCCGCTTTCCAGGCTGATGAAAATCGTGATCTCGTTGAATTCGTCAAAGGAATTGTCGATCAATTCCGCGAGACACTTCCACTCCTCGATCTCAATGAGAACCGTTTGCGCTCGCCGGTGGCGTCGTCGACCCGCCGGTCGTTCACTCGGGGTGCGGTGACCTCGACCGGTCCGGCCGCGGTGACCACAGTGCGGGGCCGGTGGTGCCCGATGCGGACCACCAGACGGCGCCCGGCCGCATCGGTCTCAGCCGCCAACTCGGCGAACCGGCTTGCACCGGGCGTTGTCAGGGGCATCAGGCACACTGCGCCGTATGAACTTGGCGACCGCGTACGACTACGCCTGGATCCGCACCTCGCCTCTCTTCCGCCATGCGATGGAGAGTGGATACACCCTGACACTGATACGGGGGCGAACCCCGCGCGAGGTGCTGCGTGCGATGGAGGCGGAACCGCGAGGCACCGGGGAGGGAACGGCCGGGCTGGTCGAGGCGGATGACGCCCACCGCGCCGAGGTGGACTACGACTACGGGGACGAGTCCTACGTCGCGGGCGTCTTCAGCGCTCCGGGCGAGAACGGTGACTGGACAATGGTCCTCGGCTTCGACGGGGGCTTGGGGATCGCGGGCACGTGCGTGGAGACGCTGTCGCAGGGCGGCCGGGTCGTGTCGCACTCGACCAACGGTGGCAAGCCTATCCACCTCTTCCACTGGTTCGAAGACGGTGAGCTTCGTACGACGTTCGAGGGTCCCTCGTCGCGCGACGGCAACACGCCCGATGAACTGGTCCCCCTGCTGCGGGAAGTCGGCTTCCCCCTGACTGCCGAGGGAGAGCACGACGAGAGCGCCCCGGACGTCGACCGGAAGGCGGCGGTGCTCGCTCTGGCCGAGAGACTCACCGGCATACGCGTCACCGAATCCCTCCTCCGGGACGCGACGTACGAACTGGGACTCGTCCCCGAACAGCCCGCCGAGGAGTGGACCGGTGTGGTCATCGACATCACCGATGCCCACGGAGAGCGCCTGTACAGGGAATGGACATACGAGGAGATCGCGACGGCGTCGGACCGCGCACGGGCGGAGGCAGACGCGCCGGTCGTCATCACCCACAACGAGCCGTCGGCCACGGATCGTTCGGAGCACGAGACGGGGGAGTAGCGGGCGGGCGCATGGATGGTGCCCCGGCGCACTCGCCGCCCTCTGGATGGTGTTTGCTGCCAGTCTTCCGCCGGTCGACCGGCGACGGACCAGTCGTGTCTCCCCTCTTTTTGGCGCGGACGTGGGAGCCGTCCACGCGCGCGTCCAGTCGAGTTCGCCGGCCGTGTGCAGTTCGGCGAGCGGGATACGGTGCAGCGGCTCGACGACTCCGGCCTTCTGCCAGCGGTCCAGACGTCGCCGACAGGTCTGTCCGGAGCCGAAACCGAGCTCCGGCGGCAGGAGTTGCCAGGCGATGTCCTGACCCAGGACGTACAAGATGCCCTGCAGCCGCACTCTTCGCGCTCCCGGGGCCGATCCACAAGTTCTGAGCATTGCTCCGTGCGGAAGGCACGCCACGACTTCATTCGTGCGACGCCGCGCTCGACCGATGCCCGGGCTGCGGACAGCGCGCGGCTGAAGCGGACACAGAGGCGACGGCCGGCGCGAGGCCGACCGTCGCTGCGGGCATGTCGCCGGGGCGACACCCCATGGGCGGTGCGCTGTGGTCGTACAGGGAACGCCGACCCGATCTGTCAGGGGGCTACGGCGCGGCCGGTCTGCGGAGAGATCCTTCCGGCGCACAAGCCGCGGGCGGTCAACCCCTGCGCGATACGGGGGATCGCGGCCCGCGAGTTGGCGGACCAGTCGTGCATGAGGATGATCTGGCCGTTGCCGAGCCGTCCGGCGGCCTGGACGATGGCATCCGTGCCGGCGCCGTTCCAGTCCTGTGAGTCCACGTCCCAGATGATCTCGGTCAGACCGTACTTGGCCTCGACGGCCTTCACCGTCGAGTTCGTCTCGCCGTACGGAGGCCGGAACAGCTTCGGCGTACCGCCGCCCGCGGCCGCGATCGCCTGCTGGGTCCGGGAGATCTCCGAGTCGATCTGTGCCTGGCCGAGCTGGGGCAGATGGGGGTGGGTGTAGCTGTGGTTGCCGACCCACATGCCGGCGTTGACCTGTGCCCGTACCTGGGACGGGTTGGCGGCGGCGTACTGGCCCTGGTTGAACATCGTGGCCCGCAGCCCGTTCTGGGTGAGCGCGTTGAGCAGGGCCGGTGTGTTGCCGGACGGGCCGTCGTCGAAGGTGAGCCCGACGTATCCGTTGCAGGCGGCGGCCTGCGCCGGGGCGGCGTTCACGGTGAGCGTGCCCGCGGCGATCAGTGCGACGGCGGCGAGCGTCGTCGGCAGGGGATGTAACGCGAGCGGTGTCCGGGTGCTCATGCCGACACCGTGATGTTGGAGCTGCCGCTGCTCTGGTATCCCTCGGTCGCGAGGATCATGTAGTAGCTGAAGCTGCCGAGCCGCATTCCCGCTCGCGCCCAGGCGTCGAAGTGGTTGCCGGTGGTGACGGTGCCGCCGGTCCTCTTCGACTGCCGGACACTCCAGTACTGATTGAAGGTCTTCGTGCCTTCGACGGACGGGGCGTTGTACCGCGTCGTCTGGTAGATGTCGTACGTGCCGCCGTCGCTGGTGACGGCGCCCTTGTACGTTCCCGTGGGCCGGTAGGTGCCCCAGTTGTCGACGACGTAGTACTCGACCAGCGGGTTGGACGTCCACCCGTAGAGGCACAGGTAGGCGTTGCCGGACGGGCTGAAGGAGCCCGAGTAGGACACGGTCCTGCGGCTGCCGTTGCTCCACCCCTTGCCGGCGACGAAGTTCCCGGTGTTCCGCCAGGTGGTGCCGTAGTTGCCGCCGGAGCCCAGGTTCATGGAGACCGTGCCCTGCGCGTCGGTCCAGAACGAGTAGTAGTAACCGTTGTTGGTGCCGGTCTGGTTCGTGGTGACGACCGTGTCGGCGCGGGCCGTGCTGGGCAGAGCCAGCGTGGTCGCGGCGCCCAGCAGCATGGCGCAGGCCTGCCTGCGGCTTGGCTGTGCAGGTATGAGGTTCATGTGCGGGTTTCCTCCGTCTTCCACGGGCGGGGGTTTGGTCCGACAGTGTTGACCTGCACTCGTCAAGCGTCAATAGTTTCGCACTCGATTACGAAACATTCGTGCAGAACTCGGTGTCTGCGGAGACGATAAGGCCTGCTCGTAGGCATGTTCGGGTTTATCGATGTGGCATGAGATTGATGCCTGGTTGCTGAAGATCGAATATGCAGGTTGCGTCTTCGAATGTTTCGAACGGGTCCGGAGTAGTTGGAAGCCCACCCCTCACCGGTGGAAGGGGGCTTTCCACCGAGCACGGCCGGGAACACAGGTGATCAGTGTGATCAAAGGCGTCGGTGAACACCGGCTCGGTCTGCGGTTGCCCGACACCGATCCGCGCACCGAGATCGGACGGCTGGGCCGGGTCCTGAACTCCATGCTCGACCGTCTCCAGAAGGCGCTGCTGGCCCGCGAGGCCTCCGAGGCCAGGCTGCGCCGGTTCGTCGCCGACGCGGGGCACGAACTGCGCACCCCGCTCACCGCCATCCAGGGCTATGCCCAACTCGCGCTGCGCCCGGAGCGACGCCCGGCGCAGGAACTGCAGGAGGCCAACCGGTTCATCGCGCAGAACGCGGAGCGCATGAGCCTGCTCGTCGACGACCTCCAGCTGCTTGCCACCCTGGACAAGGAACCCTCCTACCGGAGGGAACGGGTCGACCTGCTGTCCCTGGCTGCGGACGCCGTCAGTGCGACTGCCGTCCACCGTGCGTCCCATCCCGTCGGCCTCGGCCCGCTGCACACGGCGGCCGATCCCACCGGAGCCGAGGAACTCGACGTCGCGGAGACCGTCGGCGACCCGCACCGACTGCGGCAGATCCTCGAGAACCTGCTGTCCAACATGGCCGGGCAGCATCAGGCATGAGCCGGTTCGTGTCCAGCAGCCGGATGCTCAGGCGCCAAGAGTTCATGCGCGAGGGTTTCGAACTTCGCCGGGCACAAGCCCAGTTGGCGTGGTCGCCCGTGGGCGTTCTGTGGTGTCTCGATCCTGCCGGTGCGCGGCAGTTTCACGACGATTCGCGCACCACGAGTTCGGTGGGAAGAACGACGTGCTGACGCGGCTCTTCGGGATTGCTGATCTCTTCCAGGAGGATGCGGGCGATCGTGTTGCCGATCTCCTCGATGGGCTGACGCACGCTGGTGAGGGGCGGGTTGCTGTGCCGGGCGATGATGGAGTCGTCGAATCCGACCACCGCCACATCGCCGGGAACGCTGCGCCCCTGCCTGCGCAGCTCCGCCAGCGCACCTGCCGCCATGACGTCCGAGGCGACGAACACGGCGTCGAGCGTGGGGAGTTGTTCAAGGAGTGAACGCATCGCCGCCTCGCCGCCCTCCTCGGTGAAGTCGGCCGAGACCACGAGGTGCTCCGTGGCTTCGTGGCCCGCCTTCTCGAGGGCCTCGCGCCATCCCTGGAGCCGGCTGCGCGCCACGTCCATGTCGAGGGGGCCGCTGATCGTCGTGATGGTCCGCCGTCCGCGAGCGAGGAGGTGCCCGACGGCCGCAGCGGCTCCGCCCGCGTTGTCGGAGTGCACATGTCTGAGCGACTCGGCGGGAGAGCGGCGCCCGGCGAGCACCGTGGGCAGACCCATGTCCTCCAGCAGGCCGGGCAGCGGGTCGTGCTCGTGCACCGAGACCAGGAGCACTCCGTCGACCCGCCGCTCCGCCACCGACTCGGTAAGCTGGTCCCGCTCGGCCTGGTCGCGTACGAGGACCAGTTGGAGCTGCGTCCGGGTCTTGGCGAGCGCGGTGCTGACCCCGCGGATGACCGCCGAGAAGTAGGGCTCGGAGCCCAGTCTGCTCTCCGACTCGGGAATCACGAGGGCCACGGAGTTCGTCCGGCTCGTCACGAGCCCCCGGGCAACCGAGTTCGGAACGTAGTTGAGCTCGGCGATGGCGGCGAGCACGGCGGCCTTGGCCTTGTCGCTGACGAGCTCCGAGCCGTTGATGACTCGTGAAACCGTGGTACGTCCGACCCCGGCGCGCGCGGCCACGGTCTTGATGGTCGGGCGTTGGCTGCCCCCCATGTCGCCTCCTCGCTTGCGCGGCGCCCGAACGGCTTCCACCAGCGCATTGTGCCAGACCCGCCAAGAGCGTCAGCAGGGTCCGGGGGCAGGGGTGCGACATCTTCCGGCAACGAAGTTGCTTCAACTTCTTGACAGGAGCCTTTTGCGGCGGCCACGCTTCGAGCCTCCGAGTGGGCACGTTCCCAATGACATTTGGGAACGTGCCCACTGGGACAAATCGGGTCCTACGGAGCGGACCGTGGGGCTCGAACTCCGGTGCGTCAGCGCCGCCGCTAGGAGGACTGAATGGGCAAGGCCCGAAGGAAGTTGCGTACACGAGCCGTGGCCGCCATATCGGCTGTGTCGGCTCTCGGCCTGGTCGTGGGCTGCGGAAGCAGTGACAGCGGGGGGACCGGTGGGGGAAAGAAGGACGGCAAGGTCACCATCACCATGGGGCTGTTCGGCGTCATGGGCTTCAAGGAGACCGGCCTGCTCGACAAGTACATGAAGGAGCACCCGAACGTCGTCATCAAGGCGGACGTCGCGGGTGACGAGCAGACCTACTACACCGCCCTGCAGACCCACTTGGCCGCCGGCAGCGGGCTGAAGGACATCCAGGGCATAGAGATTGGTCGGGCCAAGGAACTCTCGGACGCGCAGAAGGACAAGTTCGTCGATCTGGCCGGCGTGGCCGGCACGGACCACTTCCTGCCGTGGAAGCAGAGCCAGGTCACCACCGCGGACAAGAAGGTCATCGGCCTGGGGACCGACATCGGTCCGATGGCGGTCTGCTATCGCAAGGACCTTTTCGAGCAGGCCGGCCTGCCCACCGACCGCGACGAGGTCGCCAAGCTGTGGGAGGGCGACTGGTCGAAGTACGTCGACGCGGGCAAGCGGTTCAAGCAGAAGTCGAAGGACGACAAGGTCGCCTTCATGGACAGCTCCAGCGGGCTGTTCAACGCCATGATCTACGGAAACTCCCAGCAGTTCTACGACAAGAAGGGCGAGCTGATCTATGCCACCAACCCTGTCGTGAAGGACGCGTGGAAGCTGGCCTCCGAGGCGGCCACGTCCGATCTGACCGCCAAGCTCCGCCAGTTCCAGCCCGGCTGGGACCCCGGCCTGGCCAACAGCACCTTCGCCAGCACTGTCTGCCCGGCGTGGATGCTCGCGCACATCAGTGAGAAGGCGGGCCCCAAGAACAAGGGCAAGTGGGACGTCGCAAAAGCGCCGAAGGGCGCCAACTGGGGTGGAGCGTTCCTCGGCGTGATGGAGAAGAGCCCTGTGAAGAAGGAGGCGCAGGAGCTCGTCGCCTGGCTCACCGCCCCTGAGCAGCAGGCCTACCTCTTCAAGGAGATCGGCAACTTCCCCTCGTCGCAGACCGCGCTGGGGATGCCCGAAGTGGTCGACGCCAAGTCCGACTACTTCAGTGGCGCGCCCATCGGGAAGATCTTCAGCACCGCGGCCAAGGAGATCCCGGATGAGCAGGTGCTCGGCCGCAAGGACGGCACCATCAAGGACATCTTCTCGCAGGGACTGACCTTGATCGAGGCGCAGAACAAGAGCCCGAACGAGGCATGGAAGACCACGGACAAGCGCATCGAGAAGGCCGCCGGCTGACCTCGGGCCCCGTCGCCCACCTCCGCAGCAGTCCGGCGTCCCACGCACGGCCCCAAGTGGGCCGCCGGGCCCCTGCCCTCCCCGTCACCCTCCAGGAAGGACGCCTTCCGGTGGCCATCTCCACCCCGACAACCCCAGACGGTGCGCCCGGTGCCGCCCCGCCGGCCGGGTCCGGCACCGGCGCGGAGCATCAGCGGCGCAGTACGCTGCTGCACCGTCTCGACGTGCGCGGCGCCCCGTACGCCTTCGTCGCCCCGTTCTTCGTCGTCTTCGCCGCCTTCAGCTTCTACCCGCTCATCTACACCTCGTGGATCTCCCTGCACCGCGTCGAACTGTCGACCCTGAACCTCATGGAGTGGGTCGGCTTCGACAACTACACGGCCCTGTGGGAAGACGACCGTTTCTGGAACGCACTGCTCAACACGTTCACCATCGGTGTCCTGTCGACCGTGCCGCAGCTGTTGATGGCGCTCGGGCTGGCGCACCTGCTCAACTACCGGCTGCGTGGCTCGACGTTCTTCCGCGTCGCCGCCCTCACGCCGTACGCCACGTCGGTGGGTGCCGCGGCCCTGGTGTTCACGATGCTCTTCGAGCGCGACTTCGGCATGATCAACTGGATGCTGAGCCTGGTCGGCGTCGACAACGTCGACTGGGAGAACAACAAGTGGGCCGCGCAGACGGCCATTTCCACGATCGTCATCTGGCGCTGGACCGGCTACAACGCCCTGCTCTACCTCGCGGCGATGCAGGCGATCCCACGCGACCGCTATGAAGCCGCGGCCATCGACGGCGCCTCGCGGTGGCAGCAGTTCCTGACGGTCACCATCCCCGGCATCCGCTCCACCATCGTGTTCACGATCGTCCTGTCCACGATCGGCGCCACCCAGCTCTTCGGCGAGCCCCTGATCTTCGGCCAGGGCCCGAACGGCATCACCGGGGGAGCGGACAACCAGTACCAGACGCTGGGACTGCTGCTGTACGAGGAGGGCTGGAAGAACTATCAGATGGGCCGGGCCGCCACGGTCGCCTGGGCGATGTTCCTGCTGCTCATCGTGGTGTTCGTCGTCCAACGACTTGTCACGCGCGTCATCGCGCGCAAGGGCTGACCGGGAGATCTCCATGACCACTGACAGCATCCCGGTCCAGACGCCGGACGCACGCTCCGGCACCGCGCAAAAGGCGCGGAAGGACACCCCGCCCGGCCGGCGGAGCCGACAACTGTTCCGGCACCCGGGTGCCGGACGTCAGCACCACGCGGGTCCCGTCGCCTACATCCTGCTGGGGATCGCGGCGCTGTTCTCGCTCTTCCCGCTCTACTGGACGATGGTGGCGGCGTCGACCGACAACACGCGCGTCACCCAGACGCCTCCGCCGTTCCTGCCGGGACCCCATCTTCTGGAGAACCTCGGCAAGGCCTGGCAGGACGCCGCGCTGGGCAAGGCCATGCTCAACAGCCTGATCGTGGCCGGCGTGATCGCCCTGTCCACGGTGCTGTTCGCCACCCTTGCCGGCTTCGCCTTCGCGAAACTCCGCTTCACGGGCCGCAACATCCTGCTCATGCTCGTGATCGGCACGATGCTGGTGCCGCCTCAACTCGGCGTCGTACCGCTGTTCATGATGATGACGGATCTGGGCTGGGGCCAGCAGCTGCCCGCCGTCATCTTCCCCACGCTCGTCAGCGCCGTCGGGGTGTTCTTCATGCGGCAGTACCTCAGCGAGGCGCTGCCCGACGAACTCGTCGAGGCCGGCCGCGTGGACGGTGCGCACTCCCTGCGCATCTTCTGGAGCATCGTGCTGCCGATCGCCCGGCCGCCCATGGCCGTCCTGTTCATGATCACGTTCGTGCACGCCTGGAACGACTTCTTCTGGCCGTTCATCGTCCTCGACATGTCCAACCCGACGGTGCCCGTCGCACTCACCCAGCTGAGCGCGGGATACATACGCGACCAGTCACTGATCATGGCGGGCGCCCTGCTCGGCACCCTGCCACTGCTCGTCATGTTCATCGTCTTCGGCCGCCAGATCGTCGGCGGAATCATGCAGGGAGCGGTCAAGGGATGAGCGCCCCACCGTCCCCC